>CAYYNG010000050.1:0-9344 GCA_964472435.1 uncultured Hyphomonadaceae bacterium
TCTCGTGCTCGGTGCCGATCCGCCATTGCGACTTCGGCTTGCAGCCCGCCTCCATCCATTCGACGAGCTCTCGCTTGTCGGCGATACGGGGGGCGTTCTCGTCGATGTCCGCCGTCGGCGTCGTCATAAGCGGCTCCTTCCCGCGGCGGAGGGTCGCTCGCAGATAAGCCCTTTACCGCCAATCGCCAAGGGCGGCTTGCCAAACCGCGAGCGCGGCCGCCACGGCGGTCTCGGCGCGCAGAATGCGAGGGCCGAGGCTCACCGGCGTCGCCGCATCGAACCTCCGCAGCCTGGCGCGCTCATCGGCCGTAAAGCCCCCCTCGGGGCCCACCAAGAGCGCAGCCGGCCCCGGCGCCATTCTCGACAATGCGGCCATGATCGGTTGGGCGCGCCCCGCCTCGCCGCCCCATAGGGCCGACGCATCGTCCCCCGATTCGTCAGCGAAAATCAGGGCGCGCTCGGAGGGCCAATCGGCAAGCACCGCGTCGAGCGGCTTCAGCGACCCGATCTTTGGAACATCAAGCCGCTCCGTTTGCTCGGCGGCCTCGACCGCAGTCGCGCGCAAGCGGTCTTCATTGATGCGGGATGTTTGAGTGCGCGCGGTTATAATGGGTTGGATAGCGGCGACGCCAAGCTCCGTCGCTTTTTCAACCACATAATCCGTCCGCGCTTTCTTCAGCGGTGCAAAAAGGAGAAGAAGATCAGGGCCCATCGTTTGAGAGCGCAGCGGCTCGACGGCCTCCACCGCCGCGCGACGGTCCGCGCTGGCGAGCTGCGCCCGCCATTCGCCGTCGCGCCCGTTGAAAAGCCGGACATCATCGCCGGCTTGGAGGCGCAGAACACGGGTGAGATAGTGACCGGCCTTCTCCGTCAGCGCGATGCGACCGGAGCCGGGCAGCTCGTCTTCGATGAAAAGGCGCGGCGAAACGGGCATAATGCGACGCCTATACCGCTCGATGCATCGAAGAACCAGATGAACCCCCTGATGCGGACGGCGGGAATACTCGCTATATCAAGGTCATGACAACGAACTTGGAGACCGATGCGCCCATCGAGGCCGCTCGCCCAGCGGACGCCGCGCCGGTCGGATGGCTGTCAGCCGCGCCGACGAAGCTCCGTCCCTTTTTGTCCCTCTCACGGGCCGATCGTCCCGTTGGCTTTTGGCTGCTTGCCCTGCCATGCTGGATCGGCGTCGCGTTCGCCCGCATTGACGGCGGCTGGCGGTTGATGGACATCGCGTGGGTGTTCTTGTTCGGCCTGGGCGCGGTGGCGATGCGCGGGGCCGGCTGCACTTGGAACGATATCGCCGACCGCAAAATCGACGCCCAGGTCGCCCGAACGGCGGGCCGCCCCCTCCCGTCCGGCCAGGTTTCCCTGCGCGATGCGTCTGTTTGGCTCGGCGCACAGCTTTTCGCGGGGTTTCTGATTTGGGCGGCGTTGCCGGCGGTGGGGAAGATCGTCGCCGCCCTCGCAATCCCGCTGGTCGCCGCCTATCCATTTATGAAGCGGATCACGTGGTGGCCCCAGGCTTGGCTGGGCCTCGCTTTCAATTGGGGCGCGCTGGTAGCCGCCGCCACGATCGGCGGGCTGACGGCGGCGGAGGCGGCGCTCACGGTCGTCCTGTTTATCGGCCTTGCGCTTTGGACCGTCGGCTACGACACGATCTATGCGCTGCAGGATCTCGAGGACGACGCCCTGATCGGGGTGAAATCAACGGCCCGCCTCTTCGGCGAGCGGGCTGTTCTGGGGGCCTTCGCGTTCCACCTTGGGGCCGCGGCCCTTATTGGGCTCTCGGCTTGGATCGCCGGCGGCGGGCCGATCGCATCGGTGGCCGTCCTCGCATTCCTTCTGCACGGGGTTTGGCAAGCGCTAAGGGTCGGCCGATCACGCGGCGCGGCGTTAAGCGCTTTCAAATCAAATGTTTGGGCCGGAGCCGCGCTCGCCCTAGGGTTCGCGGCCGCCGGCCTTTTTTAGAACTCTAGGGGGTCGTTTAGGACAAGATGACTTCCGCGCCGCTTTGACATAAAGTTGACGAATGGCCGCAGCCGAACGCATCCGTCCCCTCGATCTCTTCACCCGCGACGAGTGGGAGCGTGTGAACCGCCGGTCCGATTGGCTAGGCCTTGCCTTGGTCGTCCACGCTTGGGCCATCATTGCTGGATCGATGGCCCTCGCGATTTGGCAGCCGATCCTGATCCCCCTCGCGGTCATGGTGATCGGCGCCCGGCAGCTTGGCCTCACCATTTTAATGCATGACGCCGCGCATGGCGCGTTGCATTCCAAGCAGGGGGTGAACGATTTCGTCGGCCATTGGCTCGCCGGCGCGCCGATGGGCGGGCACTTGCAAGCCTATCGAAGCTATCACCTGAAGCACCACAAATACGCGCAACAGCCGGAAGATCCCGACCTTATTCTCTCCGCGCCCTTCCCGGTGACGAAGAGCTCCCTCCGGCGAAAGATCATTCGCGACCTTACGGGACAGACGTTCTACAAACAGCGGATCAATCAGTTTGCGAACGCCTTGGGCTTCGGCCTCGACCGCGCCCGTCCCGGCGCTGTGAACCGCTCGCAAAGCGCTCGAGAGGCCGTGATCCCGATGCTGATCACGAACGCAATCCTCTTTGCGATCGTCGCCGTGGCCGGCGTCTGGTGGGCCTATTTCGTCCTTTGGCTGCTGCCCATGGCGACTTGGATGATGCTGGTGACGCGGCTCCGTAACATTGCAGAGCACGCCGTCGTGCCAGATAACGCCGATCCGATGCGCCACGCCCGGACAACACGGACAAGCTGGTGGGAAGGCCTTTTGATCGCGCCCTACTGGGTCAACTATCACTGCGAGCACCATATGTTCATGCATCTGCCGTGCTACCGGCTCGGCGCCGCGCACAGGCTGCTGAAGGAAAAGGGCGTCACCGAGCGCATGGAAATTCAAAGAGGTTACGCCACGGTGCTGCGTCAGGCCGCCTCCAAACCCGAACGGGAAAGGGTCGCCGCGTGACCGTCGCGATCGAAATGGTCTCAGATCTCGTCTGCCCCTGGTGCTGGCTTGGGCTCCGACGCGTCAAAGCGGCGCAAGCAATGACGCCCGACGTTGAAACGGAGATCTTATTCCGTCCTTATCAGCTCGACCCGACGGTGCCTGAGGAGGGCATGGATTACCGCGCTTACATGACGAGAAAGTTCGGCGGGGCCGGGGACGCCGACGAAGATCCAACCAAAAACCGTTGGCGTGCGATGCGGCAGGCGCTTGAAGAATACGGCGAAGCGGAGAACATTCCCTTCGATTTCAACGACATTCCCCGCCGCCCCAATACGACCAACGCCCACCGGCTGGTGCATTGGGCCCAGGGTCAAGGTAAAGGCGTTGAGGCGAAAGAAGCGATTTTTGCGGCGTACTTCTCGGACCATCGCGACATCGGCGATGTCGAAGTACTCACGGATATCGGGGCCGGGATCGGGCTCGACCGGGCGATCCTCGCCGATCTGTTCGCCTCCGACGCCGATCGCAATACGGTCGCCCAAGAGGCCGCCTTCTTCATGGAGATGGGGGTGCGCGGGGTGCCCACGTTCATCGTCAACCGCCGCGTTGCGGTTCAAGGCGCTGAAACGGCTGAGAAAATAGCAAAAATGATCCGCGCCGCCGCTGCGCAGGCGCCCGAGGCGCGGCCGGCGGCCCGCTGATTAAAAACGGCGCGATCCGATGTGGACCGCGCCGCTCCGTTTCCTACCAGGCTTGCGCTTATTCGCTTACGGCGACCAGCGTCGCGGTGCCAGTGGCGCCGGTGGACACGGTATAGGTCGTCGTCCCGCCGACGTCCTGGCCGGTTTCAGCAAAGGTCACGCATAGCTCGCCCTGCTCCGGCACATCGGCGCAGATTTCCTTGGCCGCCTCGTCATAGGTATACGGCGTGCTGACGCCGGCGTCGTTCGTCGCCGTGCTGGTTGCGCCATCGAAGGTCCACGTTTGGGTTTCGCCGCCGTCTTGGGCGAATTCAATCGTATAGGTCTGGGCTCCAGCCGCCCCGGCCGCAAACGCGGCGCACGCAATCAACAAACCAAATTTCTTAGACACCCTCATTCTCCCATCCTGACTGCGGTCCGGATCGTCCGCCCGCGAGGGCGACCCTATGCAGGAAGACTGGCCCCGGCAACGCGGAATCGACCCCGGTGCGGGGCCTAGGGCTCAGGTGAATTGCAAGGCGGCCAGACGGGCGTAAACGCCGTTCCTTGCGCAAAGATCGTGATGGGTGCCCTGCTCGACCACGGCGCCGTCTTGAATCACGATGATGCGATCGGCCTTCCGGATCGTGGAAAGGCGATGCGCGATCACAATCGTGGTTCGGTCGCGCGCAAAATTCACGAGCGCCTCCTGAACTTTGGCCTCGCTTTCTGCGTCAAGCGCACTGGTCGCCTCGTCGAGCAGGAGGATCGGCGCATCCCGCAGGATGGCGCGGGCGAGCGCGATGCGTTGGCGCTGGCCGCCTGACAGCCGCTCGCCCATCTCGCCCACCTCGGTATCGAAACCCTGGGGCAGCCGCATAATGAAGTCGTATGCGTTCGCTGCGCGAGCGGCGGCCTCCACCTCGTCTTTCACCGCATCGAGGCGGCCAAGCGCGATGTTCATATGAACTGTATCGTCGAACAGCGCGGCGTCCTGGGCGACGAGCCCGATGCTGCGGCGCACGCTCGCGCCCGTCGCCGTCGCGATATTCCGCCCGTCGATTCGAACCTGGCCGGCCGATGGGTCGAACAGGCGGAGCAAGAGATTGAACACCGTCGATTTGCCGGCGCCCGACGGACCGACCAGCGCGACCGTTTCGCCGGGCGCCACCGAAAAGCTGAGACCGTTCAAAGCCTTCGGCCCGTCGCCATAGGCGAAATCAACGTTCTCGAACGCGACCGCGCCCTTCACCTTGGAAAGGTCCGCCGCGCCCGGAGCATCGGCGACTTGCTTCGGCGCATCTAGAATCTCGAAGACGCGATCGGCGGCCGCGCCCCCTTCCTGCGCCGCGGCGCTCAGCGACCCAAGCGCCCGAATGTCCGGGGCGGCGATGCCGATAAGCGTCACAAACCCTAAGAAGTCCCCGATCGTCGCCGAGCCGCTGACGATGCGCCACGCCGACACCGCCAACACGCCGGCCACCGCCGCGCCGCCGGCGATCTCCAAGATCGGATCCACCGCCGCCTTATTGGCAAGCACCTTTAGAAAAAGCCCCGCCCGTTTGCGGAACCCCTTGGCCGCTCGGTTCTTCTGATACGCTTCAAGGCCGTAGGCTTTCACGATCCGTGAGGAACGAAACCCCTCGGAGAGGAGCGAGGTCACCTCCCCTACCTGCACCTGCGCCCGCTTCGCCCGCGACCGCACGCGATCGCCGAGCGCAATCACGGGCCCGAAGGCGAGAGGATACGCCAGGGCGAGTAGAGCGGCGAGCTGCCAATCCATCCATATCATCGCCGCGAGCGCGCCGAGCACCGTGGCGACCGCTTTCGGCACGCCGTTGGCGACCCGGAGGGCGACATCGCGGAGCGCGTTGATATCATTTATGAAACGCGAGACCAATCCGCCTGAGGCGGCGTTGGACACGAGGGCGAAGTCGCCATCGGTTAGGGCGCTGAACTGCGCGTTTTGAACCCCCACCAACGCCCGCTGAATACCGGTATTGTTGGCGAGAGTCATGGCGTAGAGCGCGAGGGCGCGGACGACGGCGGCGAGGAGGATCAGGGCCGTGACGCCCCAAATCCAATCCCCCATCCCGGCGCCGGATTCGGCGGCCAGCTGCAGCCGGTCGCCGACGAATTTAATGAGCACGCCGTAGGAGCCCGCGGCGGCCGACGTCATGAGCGAGAACAGCACGCCGATACCGAACCAACCCGCATGGGGCCGGAAATAGACGCGGAACAGCCGGCGCAAGCCGCCGAGGTCGGAGGCCTTACGCGGGATGTTGGGATCCGGTCTCAGGGTCGAGCAGCCGGTGGGCGTGGATGATGAAATAGCGCATCTCGGCATTGTCGACGGTTCGCTGCGCTGCGCTCTTCCACGCATCGTAAGCGGCCTTGTAGTTCGGATAGGCCCCGACGAAATCGACTTTCGAAAGGTCCTCGAATTCAATGTCGGACACGTCTTTCAGCTCGCCGCCGATGACGAGATGCAGGAGCTGCTTCTGGGCTTGAGGGGCGTCGCTCATCGGTTTGGGCGCGTCCTTTCTGGATGTGGCGTTCGGATCGGGCAGCCGCACGACTCTCGTGCGGCCGATTAGCAAAGGATGCAGACCTTTTCCAGCGGCGACAAGGCTGCGCTGGGCCGGAGCGGGACGATTGAAGACGAGATCTTCGCCCAGGTGGGTGGTGGCCGCGCCGCCGGCTTCGTTGATAAGGACCGCGCCGGCCGCGACATCCCAATCAGACTTTCGCCAAAGCGCCATGGCGCCGTCCCAGCGGCCGGCCGCGACAAGGGCCATGCGGTAGAGCGTGGCGTTCGGCTTTGGATCGCACACGATCATCTCCGGCCATGGCTCGGGCCAGCTCGGATGGGCGGGCAGCTCCTTGGCGACGATCAGACGGGCGCCGGTCTCGGATGCGCGTTCGCTGACGCCGATGGGCGCGCCGTTCAGCCGGGCGCCGGCCCCGGCGGCGGCATCGTAAAGCTCGTCTTGCACCGGCGCATAGACGACACCAGCGACGGCGGCGCCGTCCTCGACGAGGGCGAGGCCCACGCACCAATCGGCGCCCCCGCGCATGTAAGCCCGGGTGCCGTCGATCGGATCGACCACCCAGACCCGCCGACGGCGCAGCCGCTCGGCGTCGTCCGCTGTCTCCTCCGACAACCAGCCATAATCGCCGCGCTCATCCCGCAGCCGCGCCTCGAGATAGGCGTTCACCGCAAGATCGGCCTCCGTCACCGGATGGCCCGGCGACTTCTCCCAGGCTGCGGCGCCGTTCGCAGCGAAATCGAGCGCGATCTCGCCCGCCTTGCGCGCCGCATCCCGCATCAGCGCCAGGTCGGCGTCATGCTCCGGCAATCGTCATGTCCTCGACCAAGAGGCTGGGGGCGTCCATCGCGCCGCGAAACTCCAAGTCGTTCGCAGGTCGCAGCCGCAAGAACATCGAGGGCAGATCGCCTGCGATCGTGACCTCCGAGACCGGGTGCTCGATCTCGCCGTCGGCGAACCAAAACCCTGCAACGCCGACCGAATAGTCGCCCGTATTCGGATTGACCGACGGGCCGAAC
The DNA here is from genome assembly GCA_964472435.1 of uncultured Hyphomonadaceae bacterium. Lineage (GTDB taxonomy): Bacteria > Pseudomonadota > Alphaproteobacteria > Caulobacterales > Hyphomonadaceae > CAYYNG01. Next base: position 7,229 of record CAYYNG010000050.1, read on the forward strand.
ATGTCGGTCACCAAAAGCCCCGATCCAACGTCGCGCATGAGCGCCTCGGGCGCGTGCTCGCCCGGCGCGAGGAAGAGATTGGAGGGCCCGATCCCCGGCGGGTCGCCGAACCCCGCCGTCGCAAATCCATTCGGGGTCAAGCCGAGCTGCCTGGCGGCCGGACCGTTGAGCATCCAAGCCGTCAAAACCCCATCGTCGATCAATTTCGTCCGGGCGACCGGCCGCCCCTCGCCGTCGTGCACGCGCGATCCCATTCCTCTTATCCGGGAGGGGTCGTCGACGATAGCGACGCCGGGTGCGAAGACGCGCTCGCCTAACCGGTCCTTCAGGAAACTGACCCCGCGGGCGATCGCGGCCCCTGAAACCGCCCCGCTGAAGGTGCGGAGCAGACTGGCTGAAACACGCCGATCGTAGATCACGGCCGCGGTTTGGCTTGGGATCTTTTTCGGTCCAAGTCGCGCCGCGGCCCGCTCGCCCGCGGTCCGGCCGATGTCAGCGGGGGCTGGCCTGTCGGCGCGGAACCGGGTCGACCAGCTATCGTAGTCGCGCTCCATGCCGGCGTCGTCCTCAGCGACCGCGGAGAGCCCAACCCCCGACGATCCGCCCGTCCGCGCCGAAGCGAACCCGTTGCTCGCCGCCGCCCAGCGCCAGGTCCGGCTCCAGCCTGCGCTGCTGCCCGACACGGTTTTTACCTTGTCCACGGCGAGCGCCGCGGCCTCCGCTTCGAGCGCCTCGGCCTCAAGCGCCTCGGCCGAAATCTCAGGATCGCCGTCGAGATCGAGGTCGGCGGCCGCCGCAGGCGCAAGCTCCGCCGGGCTGGGCACGCCGCAATAGGGATCTTCCGGCGCCGCGCGCGCCATGGCGACGCACCGCTCGGCGAGCGCTGTCAAACCGTCGTCGGTGAAGTCCGAGCCCGACACGTGGGCTTGTCGCCGGCCGAACAGCGCCCGGAGCGCGACGGCTGCGCTCTCGTCGCGCTCGATCGTCTCGAGCGCGCCCTCGCGCACGCTGACGCTCACCCCCTCCGATGCACCGATCCTGGCGTCCGCGGCGTCGGCTCCAGCGGCGCGGCAGGCGTCGATCAAGCGCGTGAGGATATCTTCTGGCGGCGTTGGAAATTGCGGCATGCCCGGTAGGTGCACCGAAGCCGCCGATCTTGCAACGGCCGGCGGCCGCGGCGCGCGCGCCTAGTCGTCGCGACGGGCGTCGGGCAGCCGGTCGTTGATGTCGTCCCGAATGTCGAGCAGGGTCACGATCAACCCGCAAATGACGCTCGCGGCGATCCAGCCTGCAACGAGCCCCAGAACGATGTCGAGGGCCGAGGCCGCCGCCCCCGTCACCGGCAGAAACTCGCCGATCACGTTGCCGTTATTATAGATCCCGGTCATCACGCCGTAGATGATGATCGCGAAATAGGCGACATACACCATGGTCCGAAAGCTGTTGATGATGAGGAACTTCATGGGGTGTCCTTCCCGTGTCTCCCAAATCCCAAAGGGCCGCCCTCGCCCGTTCCCGGCGGGCTGCGCGATGTCTATAAACGAGTTTACGGTCTTGTGCAGGTCAAACTATGCGCCCGAGCAGCGCGCGGCCGTGGCGACGACGAAATCTGCGAGATCCTCGGCGTGCTCTGGGCCGAGCGTTTCCAGGGCGGTTTGAAACTCTCCGCCGCCCTCCGCTGACTGAGCGACAAGCATATCGAATACGGCCGGGTCCAAGGTCTCCTTTGCGACGGCCGCCATGCAGTCGCATTGCGCCTCGGCGAGCCCGCCATCGACGCAAGACTGCGCCAGGGCCGCCTCGCCGTCGGGCGCGCCCCCGCCGCATGCCGCCGCAAGTCCCGCCGCCATTGTTAACGCGATTTGTCTCACCCTCACCCCTCCGTCGTCGACCCCGGTTCGGAAGGGATCGTTCTACAGATCACGGCCAATGGCCAGGGGACAGGGTGCTATTCCCGCCCCAGAATCCGATCGATCGGCGACTTCGCCTCCCAGGTTTCAAGGAACGCCGACTTGACCGCCAGGCGATCATAGTCCTGCGCCACCCAATCTAGAAACGGCTTGGGCGCGGCGGCGTTATGGGCGCGATAGGCGTCGAAGAACGCGTCGAGGACCCC
>CAYYNG010000051.1:0-9121 GCA_964472435.1 uncultured Hyphomonadaceae bacterium
GCCCATGGCGACGCCGTCGAGGAGGGCGAGATAGGGTTTCGGGAAGCGGTGGATCGCCGCGTTCATCCTGTATTCCGTCGCGAAAAACCGAAACGCCTCCGCGCCGTCCTTTGCACCGCTCTCGGCGAGCATGCGGATATCTCCGCCGGCGCAGAAGCCGCGCGTGCCCTCGGCATGGTCGACGAAGACGAGATGTACGCCGTCATCCTTCGCCCAGTCCGCGAGGGCCCCCAAGCCCGCCGCGCACATGGCGGTGTTCAGCGCGTGCAGCGCACTGGGCCGATTGAGCGTGATCCGGCCGACCCCGCCGTTTGTTCGAATGAGAATGTCGTCGGTCACCGCCGCCTCCCCCCGGCGTCAATTCAGCGGGCCGCCCTCGAGCGTGATGCGGTGCATGACGCGGCGATGGCCGTGATAGTCGTTCATCGCCCAGTGCCACGTGGCCCGGTTGTCCCAAAACGCGATCGATCCGGGGCGCCATTCGAACCGGTGGGCGAAGTCCATGTTCATGCAGTGAGCGTAAAGCTCCATCAAAAGCGTGCGGGAGGTCTCGTCGTCGACGCCTTCGATCCGGATCGTGAACGCCGGATTGACATAGAGCGCGTTGCGCCCGCTCAGGGGATGGGTGATGACCACGGGATGGACGACGTCTTCGAGCTCGTCCGCCGCGCCCGTATTGCCGACCCGCCCCGAGCCGACGTCGCTCCGCTTATAGACCGTGTCTTCAGCGCTGCCGAAGATGTGCTTGGCGGAATGAACGGCCTTCAGCCCCGCAATCCGCTCCTTCATCTCCTCGGACAACGCGTCATAGGCCGCGTACATGGAGGCGAAAAGCGTGTCCCCGCCCTTCGGCGGCAATTCGCGCGCGACAAGGATGGAGCCCATGGCCGGCTCGCGATCATAGGAGTGATCGGTGTGCCAGCCGCCCCCGAGATTGTCTTTTTGATCGGGCTCCTTAGCGACGAGGGCGATTTCCGGGTGGTCGGGGTGGGCGGCGAAGAAGCGGTTGACATTGATCGGCCCGAACCGGCGCGCGAGCGCGATGTGCTCGTCCTCGGTGATCGACTGGTCGCGGAAGAAGATGACGCCGTAATCGGCGAACGCCGCCTTCACCGCATCGAAGCCGGCCGCGTCCAATTCGCTAAGGTCGAGGCCTGTGATCTCTGCGCCCGCGCCCTCCAGCGGCGTGATCGTCAATTGTTGCTTGGGTTTCCTCCGGTCGTTCGCCTGCGTCTGCGCGCGGCGCTGCCACGACAGTGCCCGATCCAAGACCGCGGCGCCAATCCGCTTGGGAACGATTTTGGTCCCCCGCGCACAGATTAACCAAGAGCGGCTCTGAAGTTCATCTAATTTTAATTGAAAACAGTCTTTTTTCTACCTTAACACTAATTCAGGAGGCGATCGTGGAGAGCGGAGGATCGAACGCAGTCGAGCTCGAGCCGGCCAAGGAGACGAGAATCCATAGGCGGCGGCCGTACAAAGCCGACGGCTTTATCGCGCTCCAAAGCGGGTTCCAGTTCCCGGTCGAGACGATCAACCTCTCCGCCCGCGGCGCGCGGCTGCGCCTCAAAGCCAGCGTGATCCTCCCCGACCGGTTCGTGCTCGAAGTGTTCAGCCCGGACGACACCAAGATCAAGCGCTGTGAATGCGCGCGGCGCTGGCAAACCGGCCTCGAAGTCGGGGTCCGGTTCATCAGCTCCCAGATCATCCCGCTCGCCTAGTCGCGTCCGCCGCGAGCGGAGCCGCCGAATTCGCCTGATACCGTATATTTGGCGCCGTTCTTGCTGCTCTCTTCAAGTCGATCGAATACGGAGGAGAGGTCGATGGCGACAGATAAACGCGCATGCGCACGCAAACCGCTGCCAGCCGAGGGGCAGGTGCGCCTGCCCGGCGGGTTCCATCTCGACATCAAGAACCGAGACATCTCGCCACGAGGCGCCCGGTTTCATCTGAAGAACCACGTCGTTCTGCCGGACACGTTCGAGCTCGAACTGCTCAATCCCGCCCGCACGCGTATCAAACGCTGCCAGTGCCAGCGCCGGTGGCAGCGCCGAAGCGAAGTGGGCGTCCGGGTCCTGAGCTACGAAGTCGTTTCGCTGATTTAGGCGGCGTTCATCGTTTCAGCATGTCGCGAGAAATGATCACGCGCATGATCTCGTTCGTGCCCTCAAGGATCTGGTGGACGCGCAGGTCGCGGACGATCTGCTCGACCCCATAGTCCTTCAGATAGCCGTAGCCGCCATGGATCTGCAGCGCGTCATTGGCAACCTTGAAGCCCGTATCGGTGACGAACCGTTTCGCCATGGCGCACCAGCGGGTCGCATCCGGCGTCTTAGCGTCGAGCCGCGACGCTGCTTCGTAGAGCATCACCCGGGCGGCTTGAAGCTCGGTCTCCATGTCTGCAAGCTTGAATTGGGTCGCCTGGAAATCGGAAATCGGACGGCCGAATTGCTTGCGCTCTTGGGCGTAGGCGAGCGCTTTGTCGAGGGCTGACTGCGCCCCGCCGAGCGAGCAGGCTGCGATATTGAGCCGCCCCCCATCAAGCCCGGCCATGGCGAAGCGGAACCCCTGGCCCTCCTCGCCCACGCGATTGGCCACAGGCACCCGGACACCGTCGAAGAGGACTTGCCGGGTCGGCTGGCTGTTCCAGCCCATTTTCTCCTCATTGCCGCCGAAGCTGAGCCCGGCCTGGCCTTTTTCGACGATGAAAGTCGAAACGCCCTTCGCGCCATCGTCCGACGTCCGGGCCATGACCAAATAGACGTCCGAAACCCCGGCGCCGGAGATGAACTGTTTGCCGCCGGTGAGGACGTAGTCGTCGCCCTCGCGCACCGCCCGGGTCGCCATGCCGGCCGCATCCGAGCCCGAGCCGGGCTCGGTGAGACAGTAGCTCGCGATCAGTTCCATGGTCGTCAGCTTTGGCAGATAGCGCCGACGCAGATCGTCCGAGCCGAACCGATCGATCATCCAGCTCGCCATATTGTGGATCGAGATATAGGCGGCGGTCGAGACGTCTCCCATCGAGAGCTGTTCGAAGATCAGCGCCGCATCAAGGCGGGTGAGGCCTGCCCCCCCGAGGTCCTCCCGTACATAGATGCCCGCGAACCCGAGCGCCGCCGCCTCGCGCATCACATCCACGGGGAAATGCTTCTCCGCGTCCCAGGCCGATGAATGGGGCGCCAGCTTCTCCTCGGCGAAGCGGCGGGCGGTGTCTTGGATCAAGATCTGTTCGTCGGTGAAGGGCGCGGTCATTTGGCGGGCGCTCCGATTTCGGCTTATGTCTCGCCGAGACATGCCACAGGCGCCCGGGGGGTCAATGCGGGACGACGCCGCGACATTCGAGATCCGCGCTGCGCGCGCCGCCGACATCCCAGCCATGGTCGCAGCGGACCGGGCGGCGAGCGCCCTCTTCCGGCCCACCGGTCTTCTGAGCGAGGCGGCGCTGGCCGAACACGTGCCCGCCGAAGTCTTTGAAGCCGCAATCGCCGCAGGACTGGTCTTCGCGGCCTCGCATGCGCAAACAGGCCATGTCGCAGGGTTCGCCCTCGCCCAGCCGACGCCGCCGGATCTCTATCTCGATCAAGTCTCGGTCGATCCCGATTTCGGCCGGCGCGGTCTCGGCCGGGCCCTCGTGGAGCGCGTCATAGAGGAGGCGCGGGCGCGGCGGCTCGCCGGGGTGACGCTGTCGACCTTCCGAGACGTGCCTTTCAACGGGCCGTTTTATCGGTCCATGGGCTTTCGCGAGTTGCCGCGCCGCAAGCTGACCCCGTTCTTGCGGGAGATCGAGGACGCCCAGAAGCCGTCCATGGACATAACGCTCCGGTGCTTCATGCGGCGGCCGATCCGGCGCTTTACATTGCTTCGCGCCGGCTGACCGCTCTCCAAAAAGAAACCGCCGGACCCTTTTCGGGTCCGGCGATAATGATGCAACATCCGTCGAGCGGCTAGAAGACGTTGGTCACGTTGCCATTGCGGATGCGGATGCGCTGGCCGTCGAACTTGCGCAGCGTCAGGCCGTCGAAATCCTCATTATAGGCGACGGAATAGTCACGCAGGAGCGCAATGCCGACCGCCTCGCCGATGAGGTTGCCGACGCCGTCCGACCGCCAGTGCATGCCGGCCGCGTCCCGGGCGTGGGTGACATTGGCCACAAGCTTGTTGAGCTCGCCGCCGATCGTCAACGCGCCGGCATAGGGCAGAAGCTCCGAGCCGTTGCGGTTCGGCACCATCGGGTTCGGGATCACGAAGTCTTCGTTGACGAACGCTTTGAGCACCGTCACGCCCGCCGCGACGAAAGACGAGTGGCCGCCCGGATAGGCCGGGTGGGCCGGCGAGCCCTCGGGGAAGCCCATAGGCAGAAGGCCGTCGTTCGACGTATCTCCCGGGGTTTCGTTCACAGCGCGGATATTGTCCGCTGCGAGCTCGAACGCCCGCGAGCCGATCACGTTCGCACCGAGGCCGTAATCGCGTTCGCCGCGAAGCTGAACGTTCAGACGCCCGCCATAGACCTCGGGCCGAGCGCGGCGGTGGTTCAGCCACTTCTGGAACCACGCACCCGTCAGCGCTTGGCGCGGGGCATGAACTGTGAGGTGGGCGATGTCGGCGAGGCCGAAAGTGACGAACCCGCCTTGGGTGGCGCTGTTGGCTCGATTATAGGGCAGCGCCGGATCGAACGCATCGTCGGTGCCGAACCCGAAAATGACCGACAGCGCATGCAGCGGCGACTGGATGGGGAAGTCGCGGTGCACCCATTCGGAGAGATCCCGCATGCGGGCGATGAAGCGAGAACGGTTCGTGAAGTTGCTCGCATTGCCGCCAGCTGCCGCGTTCGGATTGAAGCCGCGCTGAATAGCGAGCCATTCGGAGAACTCGGTCATGAACTGGTTGGCGCCGCCGCGCTCCAGCTTCGGATACCGCTGTTCGACCGTCAGCTGACCGATCTGGAAGGGCAGCACCAGGAACTGGCTAACGAACGGGCCGTCCAAAACGCCTGGCGCTTGAACGCCGAACACGGGAAGGCCGCCGCGGAACACGGTCCCGGGGGTCACCTGGCCGTTCGTGTCGGTCGGGAAGATGGTCGTGCCGACAGAACTGTTGAACTGCGAAAGCTCTTCAGCCGCGCGGGAGATCCGACCCCGGCTCTCGTATTCCGAGAACGGGATGTCGCGGGTGACCGAGTACCAGTACATCTCGACCATTTCCGCTTCGGTGATCTCGCCGTCGAAGGCGGGCGCCGCCGGAATCCGGTTGGCGTTTCCATCAAGACCGGAAAGCTCGAACGCATAGGCGGCTTGGGGGCTGACGAGACGCTCGCGGTCGGGATCGTTTTCGCGGCCGACCAGAATGTTCTCGAAATCGGCGGGGTTTTGGCCCTTGAGCGCGTTCAGATAGGACTCGTAGGACGCCGTCTGCACTTCGCCGCGGCGGTTGTGTTTCAGCGTTTTCGAGAAGTTCCCGATGAAGTCTTCAAGGCGGCTTTCGTCATCGTTGATGGGCTGCACCGACCGCGGCGCCTCGCTGCGATTCACGTTGGCCCGGTCGCGGCGCAAGAACGCGGCCGACTGCGCGCGCTGCACCGGATTCTCCCCCAGCGGTTCGCCGGCGATGGAAAGGTCGGCGAACGCGTTCGGCGCAAATCCGCCCGCCGCGCCGCCCAATGCGGTGGCCGCGGTCGCCCCGCGCAAAAGGCTGCGTCGCGACAGCCGGATTCCGTCTTCAATGGCGGATTGGGCCGCCGCCTCGCGGTCCGCCGTTTGCTCTCGATCCATTGACATAGCTCCTCCTAACGCAGCAATGCGCTGCCTATACCTATAGTCGAATCTTGTAATTTACTTACGACGCGGAAGGCGCCGCACCCCGATAACGGATACGGGACTCTATTACACTTAAATGATTCATATTTATTACACAACAATCGCGAAAATTATTTGTTGCAATCTCAGATTTATTTGAAGAAATAGATTTTTTCGCTCCAGAAATCATAAAGCGCGAATGAAGAAGCCATTTTAAGCTGTGCTTCGACCTTAGCTGACGCCGCGTCGGCGGCGAAATCCGAGGGAAATGCGCCGATCTCGTGGCGAGGGCTATTTCAGATCGAGACGCGCGAAAGGCGGGGCGCCGAATGACGGAGGATCGCCGAGCTGAGCCTGGCTGCGGCGGTCGGTCCATGTGCGATCGGGCTGACAGGCTGCATGAGATCGGCCAAAGTCAAAGCCATGCCCCAATACGCCCAATCCTTTCCTCTGACCCGATTGCGCCGCCTTCGCCAAGCGCCCTGGATCCGCAACCTCGCCGCGGAGACGCAACTCAGCCCGGCGGACCTTGTTTGGGCCGTCATCATCCATGACGGCGACGCGCCGCGAGACCCCGTTAGCTCTATGCCGGGGGTTGCGCGCTTGAATGTCGACGAAGCGGCCAAAGCCGCCGTCCGCGCGCGGGAACTCGGCATCCCCGCCATCGCGATCTTCCCGCACATCGACCCGGCGAAAAAGTCCGCATCCGGCGCGGAATGCCTCAACGCGGACGGTCTCGTGCCCACCGTCGTCCGCGCCATGAAGGCCGCGGCGCCGGAGGTCGGGGTCGTCTGCGACGTCGCGCTCGATCCGTTCACCACCCATGGGCATGACGGCGTGATCGACGAGGGGGGCTACGTCCTCAATGACGAAACCGTCGAGATTCTGATGGAGCAGGCGCTCGTCCAGGCCGACGCGGGCGCCGACATGGTGGCGCCCTCGGACATGATGGATGGCCGCATCGCCGCCATTCGGTCGACGCTGGAGGCGGCGGGCCACGTGAACACGCTGATCCTTTCCTACGCCGCGAAATATGCGAGCGCGTTCTACGGCCCCTATCGCGACGCGATCGGCTCGGCGGCCGCGCTCGTCGGAGACAAGAAGACCTATCAGCAGAACCCGGCGAATTCAGACGAGGCGCTGCGCGAGGTCGCCATGGACCTCGCCGAGGGGGCCGACATGGTGATGGTCAAACCCGGCATGTCGTATCTCGACATCGTCCATCGCGTCTCGCGGGAGTTCAACGTGCCGACCCTCGCCTTCCAAGTCTCCGGCGAATACGCTCAGATCAAAGCCGCCGCCCAAAACGGTTGGATCGATGGCGAGCGGGCGATGATGGAAAGCCTCCTCGCCTTCAAACGCGCCGGCGCGTCCGGCATCGTCACCTATTTCGCCGAAGAGGCCGCCGAGCGCATGGGGTGACCTCTCCCGCGGCGCAGGACTTGCCTGCTGGCGGGGACGCATTCAGAAACGGGACACCGACGGGATGATTTTCGATAGGCTGGGACCGGCGCCGCTCAAAACGCTTATGGCCGAGGCGCAGAAACATTGGGTGTTGCTGCTTTCCGGCGCAGCCGCCCTCGGCCTCGTCTTCGGCGCCGGCGCGCTCGCCACCGTTGCGCTCTACGAGACCGGCCTTGCGCGAAAGATCGTCAATCGCCTCACGCCCGGGCCCGCAGCCGCCCCGAGCGGCGACACGCGACCAGCCGATACCCGCGCATTTGAGACCGCCCTCACGGGCGTCGAACTCATGGAAGTCGGCCTCGGCTCGGTCAATGGCCAAGCCCAGGGCGGCGGCCTCGCGGTCTATGGCGACCGGGTCATGGTGACCTCAGCCCGCGGGCGGATCGGATATGTCGACCTCTCCGGCGGCGCAGTCGCCTATCTCGAGCCTATGGTTCCAATGAACCAAGCCGGGTTCGAGGACAGCGCGGCGCAGGGCAAGGCCCGCTTCAACCCAAACTGGTTTCGGACGATGGATTTGATGGTGGTGCGGGGCGAGGCGGGCGACCAGCTCTACGCCTCCTATCACCGGTTCGAGGCCGATGAGCGGATCTGCGTCGCCGTCAGCCGAATCGGGCTGGATATGGCGGACGGCGTCCCCCGCCTGGTCGGCGAGTGGACAGAGATTTACCGCGTCGACCCCTGCTATGATCTAGAGGAGCTCGATTTTCTCTGGCCCGGCCACATGTCTGGCGGTCGGATGCTACAGAGCTCGGACGAGCGTTTTTACCTCACCGTCGGCAGCTTCGGTCTGCACGGCCCGCCCTTCTACGAAGTGGACGTGATGCTCGCGGATTCGGGCAACGATCTCTCCAAACTCCTTGAGATCGACATGGCAGGCGGCGCTGCGGAGGTCATCGCCACTGGCTTCCGCAACGCCCAGGGGCTCGCGGTTGACGAGTTCGGCCGGATCTGGAGCACCGAGCACGGGCCCCAGGGCGGGGACGAACTCAATCTCGTCGTCCCCGGCGCCGACTATGGCTGGCCCTTCGCCTCCTATGGCACCGGCTATGCGGACTTCAATGCGCCGCGTACGGCCTTGCCGGTCAATCCCGAACAAGGTCGCCACGCCGCCGGCACGCGGCCCGCGCTCGCCTTCGTCCCCTCGGTCGCGGTCAGCCAACTCGCCTACGTGCCCGAGGAGACGGAGCGATTCGCCGCCTGGGCCGGAGATCTGCTCATCAGCTCACTACGCGAGGGGACGATCTACCGGGTCCGCCTTGAAGGGGACCGCGTCGTCTATACCGAGCCGATCAAACTGGACCGCCGCATCCGCGACCTCGAACGCCTGCCGGACGGCCGTTTCGTCATGCTGACTGAACGCCCGAGCCTTTTAATTCTCGACGAGCCGCGGCCCGAAGCGGAGGTCGCCGTCTTCGCCGGGTATGACGCGATCGCGGCCTTCGAGCCGGCGCCGGCGGAAACAGCGGCGGAGTGGAGCCGCGAGCTCTTCCGCCGCCACTGTTCAAGTTGCCATGCAATCGACGGGTCGCCGGCGGTGGGGCCCTCGCTTACCGGCGTCATCGGCCGCCGGGTCGCCTCGGTCGAGGGCTACCCCTATTCCCCGGCGCTGAGCTCGGCGGCCCGTGCCACCGGCCCGGCGACTACCGGGGCCAGGACTTCGTTCCGCGCGAACGGATCCGCGGCTTCGTCGGGCTCGGGGCGGCGCTCTGCGGGAGCCTTCGCCGGCTGGATCGCCACTTCGCTCCGCTCCACGACCTCCTCGGTGCGACCCCGACTCGCCTGGACGAGCTCGTACAGCTCCGTGTGGATCGGGCCGGACGCGCCGGACGAGCGCGCGATGGCGAGCCCTTCGAGGGCGACGG
>CAYYNG010000052.1:0-9049 GCA_964472435.1 uncultured Hyphomonadaceae bacterium
TCATCAGCGCGACATCGGCGATCGCCTCCGGCCGTACGATCCGTCCGCGGTGGCTGAAGACGCCGCGAGCGAGGTGGTGCTCTTGGAAGATCCGTTTGATCGTCTGTAGATAGAATTCCTCTGTCAGGTCGAGGACCGAAAGATACTCGTCATAAAAACGACGGTGGGCCTCCGCGCTGTCGCCGTCGCCCTCGACCAGATGATTGAAGAACCGCCAGTGGGCGTCGACGTGCCGGCTCCAGTTCATATTCATGAAGCTCGAGAGCTGAACGAAGCCGGGATATACCCGTCGCAGCGCCCCTGGCCAGGGCGCCGGCACCGTGTGGATCATCTTCTCTCTGAACCATTGGAACGGTCGCTCTTCGGCAAGCACGTTCGGCACCGTGGGCGAGCGCCTGGCGTCGATTGGCGATCCCATAAAAGTCATGGTGGTCGGCCGCGCGGGATCGTCGTCTTCAGCCATCATCGCGATCGCGGCCAGAACAGGGGGCCCCGGCTGGCAGACGCCCAAAACGTTCGCGCCGGGCCCAAGGTATGCCAGCATGGCGCGGATTTGGTCGATATAATCGTCGAGGTCGAACCGGCCGAACCATACGGGCGCCATACGCGCGTCGGCCCAATCTGTGATGTAGACTTCGTAGTGGGGCAGAAAAGCCTCGACTGTTCCACGGAGCAGGGTGGCGTAATGCCCCGATAGCGGAGCGGCGATGAAGAGCCGCGGCTGGGGCGGCGCATCGGCTCCGCGTGCGAAAGCAAGGTTGTCCTTGTCGCGCGCGAAATGAACGAGCTGCGCCCAGGGGCTGCGCCAAACGATGGTGGGAGCGACGTCGACCTCGACGCTGTTGATCCGCGTCTTGTCGATCTGCCAGTCCGGTTTACCGTAGTATCGGGTGGCCGATTCAAATACATCGGCCATTGCAGCGAGGGACCGGCCCATGTCGCTGTCGGCGATCGGATTGTAGGGCGAGCGGAAGATCGCTCGGCTGGAACGCGCCATGACCCGCATCGGGGTCATCGCCAACCGGTTTATTTCAACAAGCGAATACAGCAAGGCGTTGATCCTTTAGTATTGTTGCATTGCAACATACGCGCCGCAGCGAGATCTGGCAAACATCGTCCCCGCAATGTCGCCGTCTGCGCTTTCGCCGCTTGGGCGGGTCGTTGCCGCTTCTGCGCTCCGACACCGGATGACATTTCCTCATTCGAGCCCATCTCAGCCATTTGAAACCGTGAGGGCGTTCGCGATGAACCTCAACGATGATTTCTCTCAGCGGGCCGTGGTTCACGGCGGAGAGATCGACTGGACGCCGTCGCCGATGGCGGGCGTCGACCGCCGGATGCTGGACCGCATAGGCGACGAGGTCGCCCGCGCCACGTCCATCGTCCGCTATGCGCCGGGCAGCCGCTTCTCGCCCCACACCCACGGCGGCGGCGAGGAGTTCCTGGTGCTTGAGGGGGTCTTTCAGGACGAGCACGGAGACTATCCCGCAGGGACCTACGTCCGCAATCCGCCGACCTCGCGGCATACGCCGGGCTCCGCGCCGGGGTGCGTGATCTTCGTGAAGCTCTGGCAGTTCGATCCTCACGATAGGACGTTCGTACGGACCGATATCGAAAAGATCGGCGCCCTGTCGCCGGTTGACCGGGACGGCGTGCGCGTTACGCCGCTCTATGAAGACGATCGCGAAACCGTCCGGATCGAGCATTGGGCGCCGGGCGCGTCGATCCGGATCGACGGTTCGAGGGGGGCGGAAGTGTTTCTGCTCGCAGGGGCGGCCGAGGCGGGCGACGATCCGTTGAAGCCCTGGTCTTGGTTACGCGCGCCCATCGGGCCGGATCTTTCCATTTCCGCCGGTCCGGACGGCGCTCGAGCTTGGGTTAAAACCGGTCGCCTCGAACATGTGACCAGCCCGTCTGCGGTTTGAGGATCCCACGCCCTTTACAGTGAGGACAGACACTGTAAGCCGATAGCGTTTCCAGGATCGGTCGCCGACCGCGACCAGAAGCGAGTTTCATGCGTCAGCTGCTCTTCGGCCTGCTTGGCCTGTTTCGCCGTTCCAGCCTCTTGATCCGTCGGCTCCGCGGGAAGACCGAGGCTGATATCGTCGCCGAACGGGTCGTCTCCGGAAAGTCTTGGGACGAGTTTTGCGACGCGATGAAGGCCGCCGGCGCGACCATGCGGTTTCCTGGAACGCCGCAGGACCCGTTTAATCAGGCCGAGGGCTACCGCTATCTCAGCCGCCTCGCCCGCGGCGGCCTCGAAGCGTTTGTCGAGCATGGCAGCGTGATCAATCCGGCGCTCAACCGCCTCGCCCATGAGACTGTGAAGCTCGGCTCCGACAATCCCGACAATTACTACCAGAACTGCAATGTCGACGGGGCTTACGAGTATCGCGTAACGGGCACGCGCGGCACCGTCGCCTATCTCAGCTTCGCGACCAAATCGGGCCATTACGGCGCCGGCGACGGGGTCGGACAGGTCGCCGAAATCGACGCCGGATCACTGGAAATCGGGTCGGACGGACGGTTTGAGCTGATCCTCAGCCAACGTGAGCGCCCCGGAAATTGGCTGCGGCTCGAAGAGGGCCCGGGCATGTTTCTTGTCCGACAGACGTTTCTCGACCGTATTACGGAAGAAATCGCAGAACTGCGCATAGAATGCCTTAACAAACCCGAGGGCGACGAGCTTTTCTCTCCAGAACGGCTCGATGCCGGACTTAAGTCCGCGAGCACCTTTATTGCTGGTGCGCCGTTGCTTTTCGCGAAATGGGCGCGGGACTTTAAGAAGCATTCCAATCAACTGCCGCGGTTCTCAGACGAGGTTTCGAACCGGGCCGGGGGCGACCCGAACATCGCCTATTATCACAGCCACTGGGCGCTCGCACCGGACGAAGCGCTGGTCATCGAAACCATGCCGCCCGAATGCGACCATTGGAATTTCCAGCTCAACAATTATTGGATGGAGAGTCTCGATTATGTGAACCATCCGGTTCACACGAACAAACACCTCGCCACATACGATCCCGACGGCTCCGTAACCGTGATCGTCGCCCATGAAGACCCCGGACATCCCAATTGGATCAAGACCTTAGGGCACGAAAGCGGCACGATGTGCTGGCGTTGGGTGAAGGCGAACGAGACGCCCGAACCGCGAACCCGTGTGGTGAAATTCGCAGATCTTCGGGCCGAACTCGCCATACCCAGGGCCGCCGAATGAACGCCCAGCGCATCACTTCCACGGACTATGCCCATCCAAGGCGTCCTCTGCCTGTTAAGTTGGCCAACGCGGCCATGGGCCTTCGGGGGGCGAGATGGCGCGCGCGCATGCTATCGGCCGGCGGGATCATGGATGAGGCGACGCGGAAAACGGGCCTCGTGGATCTGTCCCACTTTCCGCTCGTGGATCCACTGGATCGGCTGTGTGGGGCGTTGCGCGAGGAAGCCCGGCTATCTCCCCTTGGCGTCTTCATTCAGCGGACGCGGCTCCTCGGGCTTGTGATCAATCGCCTGCGGCTCGACGAGCTCATGCGTCGGCATCCGGAGATTCTCGAGGGCCCCGAGCCCGATATTCTGCTCATCGCCGGCCTCGCTCGGTCGGGCACGACTCATCTCCATCGGCTCCTCGCCGTCGATCCCGACGCAAGGTCGCTTCACTCTTGGGAAGCGCTTAACCCCGCCCCGCTGCCGGGCGAAGCCCGCGGCGAGACCGCCAAACGCCGAAAGCTCGGCGAGCAGGCCGAGGCGGCGCTCAAATACATGGCGCCCGATTTCTCGGCTGTGCATACGACCTCCGCCCATGCGCCTGAGGAGGACATCCTCCTCCTCGACCTTACCATGATGTCCCAGACGGCCGAAGCGACGACTTGGGTCCCCTCCTATTCGGCGTGGCTCGAAACCCAGGACCACGGGCCCGCCTACGCTTACTTCCGGCGGGTTTTGATGGCGCTCAACTGGCTCAATCCTAAACCGCACTGGGTGTTGAAGACGCCGAACCATGTCGAGCAGCTGCAATCGGTCTTCGATCACCTTCCGGGTGCGACAGTGATTCAAACCCACCGCGATCCGATGAAAACGACGCCGTCGCTCTTCAGCTTGATGGCCCACGCCCAGGGACTTTGTTGCGCTTCGGTGGACGCGCCCGCGATCGCGCGTCACTGGTTCCGCAAAGCGACCTTGATGGCGGATCGGGCGGCTGAAGCGCGGGCCGCGCATCCCGATCGCACTGTGATCGATGTCCATTACGCTGATCTGCTGAAGGATCCGATGGCGGTGGTCTCTGAGATCTACAAGGCGGCCGGCAAACCTCTGTCCGACGCCGCTTGGACCGCGATGCGCGCGCAGCTCGTTGCAAGCCCCAAAGGCAAAGACGGCGTCCATCGATACAGCCTGGCGGATTTCGGGTTCACCGAAGCGGACGTGCGAGAGGCGTTTGCGCCTTACCTCGCGCGCCATGCCATCCCGGTCGAGAGAGCAACCCCATGAACGCTTATGATCCGGCCAAACCGTCCGGCCTTGGGCACAATAATCCGATCACGGCGATCGCGACGGCGATCATGGACCAATTCAGCCAGAAGGACCGGCTGCCGCCCTCGCCCTCCAACGAACGGCTCGAGGGCAAGACGGTTTTGGTGACTGGCGCCAATAGCGGGCTCGGCAAAGCCGCTGCGATCGAGCTCGCCAAGCGCGGCGCCCGGGTCATCATGGGTTGCCGCAGCGGCATCCCCGAGGCCGGCCACGCGGTCAAGCGCGCAAGCGGCGGCGAGGTCTCCATGCGACCGCTTGATCTTTCGGACTTGGCGAAGGTGAAAATCTTCACCGACGGCCTTCGCGACAGCGGCGTCACGCTAGACGTCACCGTGCTCAATGCGGGGCTCATGGCGCCTAAAGCCGTGAAGAGCGCGCAAGGGTTCGAGATGATGTTCGCGGTGCACTATCTCGCAAACCAATACCTCCTTTCGCAGCTTCTTAAAGATGGAACGATCCCGAATACGGTTTACGCTGGCAAGCCGGCGACAGGGGATCGCCCCCGCATTATCGCTGTGTCGTCCGAAGCGCATCGGTCGGCAGAACCAATCGATTTTGCCGAGTTCGGCGCCTTCAAACCCCACACTGTCGGCGGCGCGATGGCGCAGTACGGGCACACGAAACTCGCTCTCAACATCTTGATGCAAGAGCTGTCGCGGCGCCTAGCGGCCTCGGAGGCGCCGAACGAGCCTGCGGTCTTCCACCTCTGCCCGGGTCCGATCGCATCGAACATCGCTCGAGACGCGCCGGCCGCCCTGCGCGCGCCCGTCAACGCCATCATGAAGCTGATGTTTCCAAACCCGGAGAAGGCCGCCGCCCCGGTGATCTATTTCGCAGCTTCGCCCGACGTGGAGGAGGACACCGGCGCCTATCTCCACATGATGCGGCGAAAGCCGCCCTCGCCCGCGTCAATGGACGAGGTCGCCGCCCGCCGGTTGTGGGCCTTTGGAGAGACTGTGTTCGCGGAGCATGGCTTGTGACATCAGCGGCGGGCGACGCGGTCATAGATGCGGGCGAGGTTGTCGCGGATGCCTTCGCCGACCCAAGGGACCGCGCTTGCAAGCCAATGGCCGAAGGCGAGGCTTCGCGGAACGACGATCCGCGCCGGACCCCCGGCGGCGGCCTTCAGGACGGTTTCGGCGCAGCGCTCGGGGTCCATCACGCCGCCCGGCAGGCTCGCGAGGAACGCTGCGCGGTCGACGCCCGCCGCGGCCGGACCCGCACCATAGAGCGGTGTGCGCACCAGCCCTGGGCAGGCCACCGAAACGATCACATTATTGCGTTTGGCCTCGGCGCGCAGGGCGAGCGAGAAGCCGATCAGTCCGGATTTCGAGGCCGTGTAGGGCGCGCCCATGGGAAAGCCGATCAGGCCCGCCCCGGACGCGATGTTGAGGATGCGTCCATGCCCTTGATCAATCATGACGCGGTAGGCGAGCCGGCATCCATGGATCGCGCCCATCAGGTTTACTTGAAGGATACGAGCCCAGGTTTCCGTTGGGATATCAAGCGCCTCGCCCGTCACATCGACCCCGGCATTGTTGACCATCAGGTCCAGCCGGCCCTCCGCGGCCAGGACGCGGTCGATTGCCGCTTCGAGGGCGGACTCGTCGCCGACATCGCAAGCGAGCGCCGCTTTGGGGCGAAGGAGCGCCGCAGCCACGCGCTCGGCCGCCGCCGCATCCACGTCCAGAACCCAAACGCGGGCGCCGAGGGCGTCGAGCCGGCTTGCGAGCGCCGCGCCGAGGCCGGAGCCGCCGCCGGTGACGACGGCGACCGAGTCGCGATAAGCGGCCGTGTGCTTCATCGATCCCCGCTTCCCGCGAACCTTGTGCACGGGAGAGGATAGACCGCGCCATGGCCCGACTGAACGAGAAAGTCGCCATCATTACAGGCGCCGCCCGGGGCATGGGCGCGGCGACCGCGCGGCTCTTCGTCGAGGAGGGCGCGCGGGTTGTCCTCACAGATGTGCTGGTTGAAGAGGGCGAGGCGGTGACCGCTGAACTCGGCGACGCGGCGCGGTTCATCATGCAGGACGTCTCCGACGACGCCGGCTGGGGCGCAGTCGTCGAAACCGCGAAATCCGCGTTCGGCGGTGTCGACGTCCTTGTTAACAATGCGGGCGTCGTTCGGATCGGGACCATCGACCACCAGACCCGTGCGGACTGGGACGAGGTGCTGGGGATCAATCTGATCGGCCCCTTCTTGGGCGTAAAGCGCACGGCGCCGGAGATGATCGCCCGCGGCGGCGGCTCGATTATCAACATCTCCTCGACAGATGGCCTTAAAGGCTCCAACGGGCTCGGGGCCTATGCCGCCTCGAAATGGGGGCTTCGCGGCTTTTCCAAAGTCGCCGCCCATGAGCTGGGCCCCAAGGGCGTGCGGGTGAATACCGTCCATCCAGGGCCTGTGAACAACAAGATCGCCAATCCGATGGATGCGCCGCTAGAGGTGTTGAACCCGATGTTCCAATACTATCCGCTGCAACGCCCCGGCTACCCGATGTAAGTCGCATACGCGACTCTGTTCCTCGCCAGCGATGAGAGCTCCTTTATCACGGGCGCGGAGCTCGCCGTCGACGGCGGCATGACCGCGGGGCGGTACATGAAAATGCTGCCCGGCGCGCCGGAGGGGCTCTGAACGATGACGCGTTGGCTGGTGCGATGCGGGATCGGGGCCTGCCTTCTGTTGGGCGCGGGGGCTGCGGCGATCGCCTGGATCATCACCCGAGAGGTCTATGATCCAACCCTGCTCACCCGCGCCTTCGCGTCCGAAGCGCCGTTGGAACTGCCCCGCGAGCCGCGGCCCTACGATCCCCATCGCCAGCTCTTTTTCGGCGACACCCATATTCATTCGAGCTTGTCGAACGACGCCTATATTCTCGGGGTCCGCGCCCCGCCGGAGGACGCCTACATCTATGCGAAGGGCGGCGAGATCACCCACGCGCTGGGCTATCCGATCCGGCTTTCGCGGCCCCTGGACTTCGCTGTGTTGACCGATCATTCGGAATATCTCGGCCTCGCACGCGCCGCCGTTTATCCCTTTGCGACGGATGAAACGCCGGTCGACGAAATCTACCGTGGCAAGACGCGCCTCGCGGTGACGCGCCACTATCTTCGCACGGTCCTGAGCGTGCGGGACGATTTTCGCCAGGGCCAGGGTCTCGACGCCTACCTGGAAGAGGGGCAGACGCCCGAAAGCGTGATGGAGGCGGCGTGGGACGAGATCGTCGGCGCCGCCGAGACCCATAACGATCCCGGCGTTTTCACTGCGTTCATCGGCTATGAGTGGTCTGGCTATATCGGCTGGTCCCACCTGCACCGGAACGTGGTCTTCCGCGGCACGGCGATCCCCGACCTTCCGTTCAGCGCTACGGGCAGCGACGATCCGAAAGACCTTTGGGAGGTGATGGCCGAGTGGCGCGAGCAAGGCATCGAGGCTTTCGCCATCCCGCATAACGCCAACCTCTCCAACGGCAACCAATATCCCGGCTATGAGGGCAAACCGCTTAGCGCCGAGCGCGCGGCCCTGCGCGCGGAGTTCGAACCGCTCAGCGAGATCTATCAGGTGAAAGGCTCGTCCGACGCCCACCCGGATCTGTCGCCAAACGACCCGTTCGCCGATTTCGAGACCTATGACGTCGTGCTCGACGGCACGAACGTGCAATCTCAGAATCTCGAAGGCAATTACATCCGCAGCGCGCTTCTACGCGGCTTGAAGCTCGAACGAGAGCTCGGCGTCAATCCCTATCGCCACGGTCTCATCGGGGCGAGCGACGGCCATAACGCCTCCTCACCCGTCGAAGAAGACCGTTACCATGGCAAGCTGCCGGTGCAGGATGGCGCGCCGAGTTTTCGGCTCAACCAAGTCTCCCTGCTACCGGCGAGCTATAATGTCGGCGCGCGATGGGGCTCTGGCGGGCTCGCGGGTGTTTGGGCCGAGGAGAACACACGCGCCTCCCTCTTCGATGCGATGAAACGGCGGGAGACATTCGCCACCTCCGGCACGCGGATCAGCGTCCGCGTCTTCGCCGGCTGGGCGTTCGACCGAGACGCGGCCGCCGCCGACGGGTTCGCCGAACGCGGCTATGCCGGCGGCGCGCCGATGGGCGGGTCGTTGCCGCCCCGGCCGGTCGGCGCAGGGCCGCCGCGGTTCGCCATCCGCGCCGAAAAGGACCCTTCCGGGGCCAATCTCGATCGGGTGCAGATCATCAAGGGGTGGCTTGACCCCGAAACCGGCGAGACCCGGGAGAAGGTCTTTGACGCGCTTTGGTCGGGACCGCGCCGCATGAGCCCTGAAACCGGCTTTATCCCCGCGATCGGCTCAACGGTCGACGTGGCGGCCGCGACGTATGAGAACTCCATCGGGGCGGAAACGCTTGCGGGCGTTTGGGAGGACCCGGAGTTCGACCCCGCGGCGGCCGCGTTCTACTCCGTCCGCGTTCTAGAGATCCCAACGCCGAGATGGTCGACCTACGACGCCGCCCGCCTCGGCGTTCCAGCCCCCGACCCCGCCGAAATCCAAGAGC
>CAYYNG010000053.1:0-8997 GCA_964472435.1 uncultured Hyphomonadaceae bacterium
TTCCTTGGCCAAAGCGAACCGCGGGAGGTCGAAGCGCTGGGCCGTTTTGTCAGAGGCTCCGACATCGATATCGTTATTGTTCATGATGGCCTTTCAGAAGACGTTGTCGGCCGCATCGACGACGCGATGCTCCAGCACAAAAGCTACTACCTTAGTCATCCAGACTACGTTCAAGAGGTCGATTATGTCTGTAAAAGCCTCGACAAACTGACGAGCCAGTTCGCGTACGAGACCATCCGAGAAAAGATTGCGAGCAAAATCGCCTATGAGGCTATGTTTCTCGCCGGATCAGTGACGCTCTATGACGAAATCAAACGCCGCATGGCGGATATCGGGGTGAACGGACGGATCGAGCAGGATTTCGAAACCGGGCTTGAAGATCGGCGGAACGCGATGCGGCAGCTTCTTTCTGCGGATCCGTCGCGGATCGACGAGAACGTCAACTCTCTGTTCTATTTTTCCCAAGAACGTGTCGAGTTCGATTAAGTGCTCGGGCAAATCGGCCTGATTTCGTGTGCGATGGTGTGAAAAAAGCCTCGGCGCCGGCCAAGAGAGGTCACAGTCTGCCGCGAATACGGTTAATGGGTCTGGGCGGCTTTAACGAGGAGTGATCCGACATGTGCGGCATCATAGGGATTTCAGGGTCGGAACCTGTCGCGGCGCGCCTGATCGATGGGCTCAAGCGGCTCGAGTATCGCGGCTACGATTCCGCAGGTCTCGCGATCGCGGAAAATGATGCGCTGATACGGCTGCGGGCGGCCGGGAAAGTGGCGAATCTGGAGGCGCTGCTCGCCGATCGCCCGCTGACCGGCGCAACCGGAATCGCGCATACGCGCTGGGCCACCCATGGCGCGCCGAATGAGGCGAACGCCCACCCCCACGTCTCGGGCCGTGCCGCGATCGTCCATAATGGGATCATTGAGAACTTCCAGGCCCTGCGGAATGAGCTTGAGGCGGACGGCCGCGTCTTCCAATCGGAGACCGACAGCGAAGCCATCGCGCAACTGCTCGACCATTACATGGCGATGGGACACGATCCGGTTGCGGCTTTTGAGGCCATGCTCGGGCGTCTCGTCGGCGCGTTTGCGATTGCGGCTGTGTTCGAAGGCGACGACGGCCTTATTGTCGGTGCGCGCCGCGGGAGTCCTCTGGTCTTGGGTTTCGGCGCGCGGGAGACCTACCTCGGCTCGGACGCCATCGCGCTTGCAAGCCTGACCCGCGAAGTGACCTACCTTGAAGACGGCGACTGGGTGGTGGCGCGCCCCGGTTCGGCGGAAATCCGCGACGAGGCGGGCCGCCTTGTAAACCGGCCGCGGGTGAAGAGCGCGGTTCAGGATGCGCTCGTCGAGCTTGGCGAATATGAACACTTCATGCGCAAGGAAATTCACGAGCAACCCGAGGCGCTGGCGCGTTCGATTTTGCCGTTCGTCAATCAAGCGGCAGCGTGCATCGATCTCGGGGCGGTTGAAGCGGATCTTTTTGCGGAAGCTGATCGCGCCGTGGGCGTTGCGTGCGGCACGGCCTATCATTCGGCCTGCGTCGCCATGTATTGGTTCGAAGAGTTGGCCCGCTTGCCATTCGAAACGGATGTCGCGTCGGAGTTCCGGTATCGCGCGCCCGTTCTTCCCGCCACGGGCCCGGCGCTTTTCGTGAGCCAGTCGGGCGAGACCGCGGATACGTTCGCCGCCCTCCGCTATTGCCGAAGAAAGGGCGTCACAGCGCTCGCCGTTGTGAATGTGGAAGGCTCGACCATTGCGCGTGAGGCGGATGGACTTCTTCCGACGCGGGTCGGGCCCGAAATCGGGGTTGCGTCGACAAAGGCCTTCACCGCGCAGCTTGGCGTTTTGGCGGCGACCGCCATCGCCGCGGGGCGCGCCAGGGGGCATATCGATGCGGCCTCGGAAGCCGAATACGCCGCGTCTCTGACGTCTTTGCCGCGGCTTGTCGCCGAAGCCCTCGCCGAGGCGGAGGCGATCGCGGAGATCGCAAAAGAGATCGCGGGCGCAAGCGATGTGCTGTTTATCGGTCGCGGGCGATATACGCCGGTGGCCTATGAGGGCGCGCTCAAGCTGAAGGAAATATCGTACATCCATGCCGAAGCCTACGCGGCGGGCGAGCTGAAGCATGGTGCGATCGCCCTGATCGAAGCCGGCGTCCCCGTTGTGGTGATCGCACCGAAAGACGCTTTGTTTGAGAAGACCGTCTCGAACATGAAAGAAGTGCAGGCGCGGGGTGCAAGAGTGATCTTGGTCTCTGACGACGCTGGGCTTGCGGCGGCCGGAGAGGACGCCGACCGGACTATCCGCGTCCCAGACTGCAACGCCTTAACAGGGCCAGTTTTAGCCACCGTCCCGCTGCAACTGCTCGCCTATCACACCGCCGTCTTCAAGGGCACCGATGTCGACAAGCCGCGCAACCTCGCGAAATCCGTGACGGTGGAATAGCCGGCCGGCGGCCTCAGGGTCCGCTAAGATCGGTCAACGCCTCCAATCCCCCGGTCAAGCTGCGCAGCGTCAGCCGTTGGCGCATTAAAGCGTGGCGGGTTTGGATCTCGGCGAGGGCGGCGCGTTCGAGCTCAAGGCGCGTTTCCACAAGGTCGGGCAGGGTGCGCAGGCCTTGATTATACTCAGCCTCGGCGGCCGCAAATTCGTCGGTTCGAAAGCCGAGAACGGCGTCGCGGCGTCCAAGCTGCGCCTCAAGCAGCAATACCCGCTGATAGGTGATCGTGACAGTCTCTTCGAGCGCACGCGAAGCCTGGGTCACCTCTCCTTCGGCGCGGGCGGCCCGGGCCCGGGCTTGTCGCGCGCGCGCTGCAAGAGCGGATCCGGTCAAAATGGGCACCGACACATTCAGCCCGACCCGCTCCTGGAAGGCGAAATTCTCGAAGGACGTGTCGCCGGCATAGGAGACGATGCCGACAACGTCGACCGCCGGCAGGCGGGCGCGTCCCTCGCGCCTGGCCTCGGCCGTTCGGCTGGCGGCGGCGCGCTTGAGGCCCTCCACCCGGGCGTTGGCGGCCAGCGCGTCGGCGATCAGATCGTCCGCTGCGTTCGGCCCGCTCGCAATATCGGTTTGGGCCAGAGATGCCGGCGTGTCGGGACATAGCGGCTCTCGTGTTCGTGCGGCGATCGCCACCCGCGCGGCGGCCTGGTCCCGTTCAAACAAGAGCTCGAAACGGGCCGCTTCCGCAGCCGCGCGTTCGGCGCCTATCTCCGCGGCGTCCGCGCGAGTGGCGCCGCCCGTTTCGAGGGCGGCGTTGATCGCGTTCTCTTCGCGGGAGAAATACTCAAGCCGTCCCAGCGTCGCGTCGAGTTGCGCGCCTGCCTCCAGCCAATCGATGTAGGCGGAGCCGGCCTCGAGGGCGGCCCGGACCGCCGCATCGAGAACAAAGCTTTCCTGGGCGCGGACATCCTCCCGGGCTGCGCGTCGCGCCAAGCGCGCGTCGCCGAAGTCGATCACCCGCTGCGATGCCCGGAGCCCCAGTTGGTTTTCGAATTGACTGTCGACGAGTCCGTTGTCGCCGACTGCGGTGCGGGCGAACGCCGAAAGCTGGGGGCGTCGGAGCGACTTCGCTTCGAGCAAACCCGCCTCGGCGTCTTGGAGGTCCGCCTCGGCGATTAGGACGTCGGGGTCGTTGTCCGAGGCGAGCCGGACGGCCGTATCGAAGGTCAAACATGTCTGACCCGCCGCAGGCAGCCCCGCCGCCGCCAGGGCCAGGGCCGTCGCGGCGCTTGCAATCCGAGTCACTGGCTGCGCAGCCCCTTGAAGAGGGACGCCGAGATCGGCTCGAGCAAATAGTCGAGCATGGTGCGGCTCGAGCCCGCGAAAATAAAAACCTCCACCGGCATGCCGGGGATGATCTCGAGAGCCGGCGCCTCGGCGAGCGCCTCCGAAGGGATCCCGACCCGCGCTTCGTAATAAACCGCGCCGGTCGCCGGGTCGGTCAGAAGGTCGGCGCTCACATCAGTGATCTGGCCGTTAAGGCTGGGCGATCGCCAGCTGCGATAGGCCGAGACCTGGGTCCGAACGGTCTGGCCTTCGAAAACGGAGGCCCGGTCGACCGGGCGAATGCGCACCGATGCCGTGACCGAACCCGTTTCCGGGACGAGCTCCAAAATGGGCTCGCCGGGCCGCACCACGCCGCCACGCGTGGCAAACGCGAGATTGAGCACCTCCCCTGCGACGGGTGCGACAATCACCGCGCGGTTGAGAACATCCTGGGCAGCCGACAAGCTCTCTTCGGCAGCCAGCAGCCTAGCGTTCACTTCGCGGCGCTCGGCGGCGACGTCTTGGGCGGCCTGGGCCCGGCGCTGTTGTATCTGAACGTCTAAGTCCCGAGCCTCCGCCTGGGCCTGCTCTTTTTCGCTCTCCAGCCGAGCGATGTCGCCCTCGAGCTCAGCCGCCTCGCGCTCCAGATTGGTCAAGCGATCCCTGCGGACCAATTGCTGCTCCACCATCGTGGAGATCAGCTCGAGCTCCTCGACCGTGGCCTGCAGCGATTTCCGCGCAAATTCGATTTCGTTGTCTTTAAGCTCCGCGGTCGTCAGCGCCCCGCGCCGCCGCGTGGCGAGGACCGCAATGTCCGCTGCCAAGGCTTCGCGTTGCTGCGCGAACAAATCGCCTTCCCGATCGACGATGTCGGCCCGTTCGGCGCCGCCGATGTCGAGCCCGTCCAAGACAGTGAAATCCGGCGCGGCGGCGCCGGACTGCACAGCGGTCAGTCGGGCCACGGACGCCCGCAGGGCCGCGATTTCCTGGCTGACTTGATCTCGGCTGGCGAGGGAGGCGGTTTCCTGCAGGACGACCAGCACGTCCCCGGCCGCTACATGATCGCCTTCGCGCACCCTGATCTCTTGAATGATGCCGCCTTCCAAGTGTTGGACAACTTGGCGGTCGGTCTCGACGACGACGACGCCGCTCGCCGCCACGCCTTCTTCCAAGGGGGCGAAGCCGGCCCATCCCAAGAAGCCGCCAAGGCCGATGAGACAGGCGGCGGCCATTGTCAGCGTGAACCGATCGGCGAGCAGTTTCACCCGTTGAGCGGTTGCCTCGGCGGCATCCGTCATGATCCCGTCCCCTCGACCCGTAATCCTTTGGAGCCGGCCTTAGGCGCGGCCCCGAACTCGCTCGCCGGGGTCGCCATCACGGCGCCTCGGCGGATCGAAAGAACGACATCCATCTTCTGGACAAGGCGCAAGTCGTGGGTCGCCGCAATCACAAGCGCTCCCTCGCCTGCGCGGGCGATGAGGGCGGAGATCATCAAATCAGCGGCCGCCGTGTCGAGGTTCGCCGTCGGCTCGTCGAGGAGGAGGAGAGCAGGGTCGCCGAAGAGCGCCCGGGCGAGGCCGATCATCTGGCGCTGGCCCGCGGAGAGGGCGAGCCCGCCGGGGCCGACCAGCGTATCATATCCGCTCGGCAGCCCTAAAATCGTCTCGTGAGCGCCGGCGGCCTTGGCGGCGGCGAACGTGTCGGCGTCGCGGCCCGCCTCGAAGCGGGCGATGTTCTCAGCGACTGTGCCGGGCGCAAGCTCCACATCCTGCGGCACATACCCGACATGGGCGCCTCGGTCCGCGCTCGGCCAATCATGGATGTCCCGGCCGCCAAGGGTGACGTTTCCGGAGGCTGGCGGCCAAGCGCCGGCGATGGTTTGCAGGAGCGTCGTTTTGCCGGCGCCGTTGCCGCCGATCAGCGCGATCGCTTTTCCGCCGACGGCTTCGTAGCTGAAAGGGCGGACCAGCGGCGCCTCGGCGCCTGGGGCGGCGATGGCGAGACGGTCGAGGCGGAGGGCGGCGGCCGGCGGCGGCATCGCTGTGAAGGCGCGCGGGCTGGCCGCCTCGCCGGACAGCCGTTCCGTAAGGCCGGCCCACGCGTCGCGCGCTTGAACAATGCCGCGCCAGCTGCCGACGATTTGGTCGATGGGTGCGAGGGCGCGCGAGGTGATGATCGAGGCGGCGACGATGCCGCCTGGCGAAATTTCCTGGGTGAGGGCGAGGCCGGCCCCCGCCCCGAGAACAAGAACCTGAAGGATTTGACGCACCGACCGGGCGAGGGCGGAAAAGCCGCCGTCGCCTGTCGCCGCTTCCAAGCCGTGTGCGCTGGCGGCGTCGCGCGCGCCGCGCCAGCGCTCATAGAGTTTCGGCAGAAGGCCCATGGCGACGACGGCTGAGCGCTGACGGGCGATGCCGCGAATGAAATCGTTCGCTGCAGCCGCGGCCGCCGCTGCTTCGGCGCCGGGCCGGCGCGTGGTCCGCTCGGCCATCAACGCGACAGCCAAGATCACGACAGCGCCGCCGAGACTCAACGCTCCGAGCGCAGGATGGACCAGGAACAGCAGCGCAATGAAGAAGGGGCTGAAGGGGAGATCGAGAAAGGCGAGGAGCGACCCGTTTTGAAGCGGTGTCTGGGCGCGGACGAGGTCGACGGAGTCTTGCCGACTGCTTAGCACCGACGCCCCGCCCTCGCGATCGAACCGGGTGAACATGCGCGGCGCGAACCGCCGCTCAAGGGCGTCGGCCGCAAGGGCCGAGATGCGTCGCCGCCCCGCCTCGGCCGCGCCATAAACCGCCAGCAGGAAGACGGCGATGGCGCTGAGCCAGATCAGGGTGTCGCGGGAGCCCGATGTCAGGATACGATCGTAGATCTGCAGCATGTAAAGCGGGCTGACGAGCAGGAGCAGATTCGCGGCGAGGCTGAACCACAGGAGGCCGGTGGCGTCGCCGGGAAGGGTGCGGAGCATCCCGGCCAGCCAACCGGGCGTGGACGCGGTGGTTTGCGATTGTGTCATGCCTCGGCTCGTTCTCCTTTGGGTTTTGTCGCCCCGCCCGACATTTGGTTCAATAAAATCGGGGCCGCAAGCGCGGCCCCGCTTCAAATCATAACCGGCGCAAAGTCCTAGAAGCCGTCGCCGAACGTCTCGCCCGTGAACGTCGAGGCGCCGGCGTCGATGTCGGCGTCCAGCGGGTCGCCGAGATCGATTACTGCGGCCGTGGCCGCGGCAGGTGCGGTGGAGAAGATCACATTTTCGGCTGTCAGCTCTTCGAGTTCGGTATCGTTTAGGGTGACGGAGGCTTCGTCCGACAGCGTGAGTACAAGGTCGCCATCGTCGTCTTCCGCGATAGCGGCCAGGTCTTCGACACCTGCAAGCCCGAATGCCGAGAGATCGAGGATATCTTCGCCTTCGCCGAAGTCCGCGACAACGTCTTCGCCCGCGGTGACAACGAATGTGTCAGCGCCCTCCAAACCGATCAGAAGGTCGTCGCCAGACAGGCCCGAAAGGATGTTGTCTCCGTCGTCTCCGACAAGTTCGTCGGCGAAGCTCGAACCGGTGAGGTTCTCAATACCATCGAGCGTCGCGGTGCTGGTCGCATCCAGGTTAAGGTCGAACGCGAAAGTCGTATCGTTCTCCTCGTCGGAGATCACGATCAGGTCTTCGCCGGTCGGGCTGTCCTCGGCCGCGACGATGAGCAGTCCTTCCGGCGCCGTTACATCGTCGAGATCCTCGCCGTCGGTGAAGAAGTCGGCGGGGATCGGCACGTTCACGAGGCCCGCGAACTCGACGTCGAATTCCGCCAGCGTGTCGCCCGTCCCCGTGCCGTCGACAAGATCGATCGTGAAGGCGACGATGCTCGCGCTGCGCTCAAGGCCGACGAACAGAACCGTCTCGCCGTCCACTTCGGCCACCGCCACGGCTTCCGGCTCGGGGCCGGCGTCGTCGGAGCGCGCGTCGTTGAAAAGGAGCGGGAACTGGTCGCCGATAATGTCCTCGAGCAGCGTGCCGCTGTCGAAGACGACATTGCCGCTTGCGTCCAGGATCGAGAAAGACCGGCCGCCAAAGGTGACGAGTTGGTCGAGATCGCCGTCGCCGTCCGTATCGCCGAGCACTGGCGAAACCTCGAGATCGCCCAGGCCGGTATCGTTGTCATGCAGCGCGTCGGCGTCGGGGAAGAGGGTCGGGTCCAGTTCAGTGTCGTCGAGATCCGAGACATCGAAGTCGCGGCCGTCGCCCTCATTGGCCGTCGCCACAAATGTCAGGCCGTCGATCGTGAACGCGTCGATGCCGTCCGGTTGGAAGAGGCCGATGCCGTTCGGCACGGGTACTTGGTTGAACACCTCGTCCTCGTCATTGCCGTCGATCGGCACTTCTTCCCGATCGATCGTGCCAAGGGGTACGAGGTCGGCGAGAACCGGCGTGTCGCCCGACAGATCGACGATCGCGATCGCATTGTTTTCTTGCACTGAGACGAACGCCGTCGAGCCATCGTCGGAGATGGTGACGAACTCCGGCTCCAGATCTTGCGCGACGGTGGTGCCGTCGCCGACCGGCAGGCCGTTCTGGCCAAAGAACGCTGCGCCTTCGGCTTCGAGGGCCGGTTGGTCGTCATTGAAGTCGGTGAAGTCAAGGGTGGTGACCGCCCCGGTCGCAATGTCGATGATCGAGATCGAGCCTTCCGGATCGCCGCCTGGGCCGAGATCGATCGGATCGTCGTCCTCGTCTTCTGGCGGCAGAAGATCAGCCTCGCCTTCGTTCGCGACGATGAGCGTCGAGCCATCGGGGGTGAAGGCGACGCTGTCGGGCAGCGGGCCGACGCTGATGACGCTGGTCGGCGTCGACGCGCTGGTGAGGCCTTCGATGTCGAAGAGCAGCACTTGGCCTGCGCCCGTCGGGCCGCCTTCGCCTGCATCGAGCTCGCCCGGCACGCCGACGGCCGCCGCAAGAAGGCCGGTCGAAGACACCGCGACGCTGGTCACTTCATCGCCGTCGGAGACGCTGGCGAGTTCAATGCTGGCGACCACTTCGCCGTCGGCGTCGATCACGTCGATGAACTCGCCGCCCGCCACAAAGAACTGTTGCGTGGTCGGATCGAACGCCACGATCTCCGCGGTGTCGCTGCCTTCGGCTGCAAAGACCGGCGTTGCGCCGCTGACAAAGGCCGAGCCGGCCGCGAGGCTTGCGACGACGCCGCCGCCCGCAGTAGCGAAGCTCGCCGTGTCGACGCC
>CAYYNG010000054.1:0-8941 GCA_964472435.1 uncultured Hyphomonadaceae bacterium
CGGAACTTGAAGGCCTATCGCATCTATGCCCCTTATGCGCGTCAAAGAAAGCACCAGGAGGAGCCGCGCCATGCCCGTCATGAATTACCTGACGACTTGTATTTTCGACCACGGCGCGCTGGGCCAGCTGCCGAAGGTGATGAAAGGTCTCGGCGTCGCCCGCCCGTTCGTGATCACCGATCCCGGCATCAAATCCGTCGGCATTCTCGATCAGGTGCTCGGCGCGATGGAGATCGAACCGGCCGGCGTCTTCGCCGAGACCGAAGCGAACCCGGTGGAGCCCCAGGCGACGGCGGCCGCCCAAGCCTATAAAGACAGCGGCGCCGACGGGATCATCGCGCTCGGCGGCGGCTCCTCCATGGATATGGGCAAGGCCGTGGGGCTCATCGCCACCCATGAGGCGCCGTATGACCAGTACGCCGCGCATATCGGCGGCTCCAAGAAAATCGGGAAGATTCCGCCGTTGATCGCCATCCCGACCACCGCCGGAACCGGTTCGGAGGTCTCCGTCGGCATGATCTTGACGATGGAAAGCGGCCGGAAGGAAACCTTCGCTTCGCCCAACCTCATCCCCGCCACAGCGATCTGCGACCCCGACCTCACCCTCGGCCTGCCGGCCCACCTCACCGCCGCGACCGGTATGGACGCCGTCACCCACAATATCGAGGCGGTCCTGAGCCCCATGATCCATCCGCCGGCGGAGGGGATCGGCTATGAAGGCGTCACCCGCGCGCTGGGCCAGGGCTGGCTGAAACGCGCGGTCGCCGATGGGTCAGACAAGGAGGCGCGCTGGCACATGATGATGGCGAGCTATGAAGGCGCGCTCGCGTTCGTGAAAGGCCTGGGCAGCGTTCACGCGCTGAGCCACGCCGCCGGTCGCCTGCACGAAAAACGCCTGCACCACGGCACGCTCAACGCGATCTTCCTGCCCCATCTCCTGCGGTTCAACGCCGGCGCGGCGGATGAGAAGTACGCCCGGCTGCGCGGGGCGATGGGCTTGAAACCGGCGGCCGACCTCGGCGACGCGATCCAGGATCTCAACGATGCGATCGGCATCCCCTCGAACCTCTCCGCCATCGGCCTCGCCGCGTCGGACGGCCCCGGGATCGTCGAATACGCGCTAAACGATCTCGCCCACGGCTCGAACGCCAAGCCGGCGACCCAGGGCGATTACGAGAAGATCTACGAGACCGCCCTCGGCTAGGGCGTTGTCCGACCCAATCGCACCGCTTGGGTCGGAAAACGCCCTGAGCCTACTCGGTGAAGACGAAACCTTCCGGAATCGGCAGGGGTTCGGAGGCGATGGCGACGGCGCTCGGGTCGGGCTCAATGCGCCTGCCCGGCCCGCCCTCGCGGCGCTCATAGGCCTTCACCAGGGACGTATAGGGCGGGACATAGGCCCAGCCTTCGGCCGTGTTCTGCTTGATCTCGAAGTGGAGGTGGAACGTCGTGGGCGTGCCGCCGAAATCTTTCGAGACATAACCGAGATGCTGGCCGGCGACGACATCGTCGCCCAGCCCGACTTGCAGCGCACGCATGTTCATGTGGAGGTAGCGATAGATCCGGCCGTCGTTCGTGCGCACGTTCACGGTGTAGCTGCCGATGTTCGAGATCACACCCTCTTCAGCGGCTACGACCCGGTAGAGGGTCCGCTCCGCCGCGGGCGTGCGCCGCAGCTCTTCGCAGCCCTCGGGCGTGCCCACGCGAATATCCTGGCCGAGGTGCACCCGCGGAGAGGGGCAAAACGGGGTGTTGAAATTCGACGATCGCTTCTCGCAGAAATTGTCCCGCCAAGGGTAGCGATAGTTCCGAGGATCGCACTCGTCGCCCCCGCCGATGCCGCCGCCGAACCCCCACACCATGGACTGGGGAAAGGCGTCCGCCTCGTCGATTGGAAACACCATGTCCGGGGCGTAAACGGTTTCGTCGACGGCGCCGTCGCCCGATCCGGCGACCAGGGCCCCCGGCGGATGGTAGGAAAAGGCCGGTTCGACCGGCGGCGCGGGGGCTTCGACCTCCGCCGTTTCGTTTGGATCAAGGTCCGTGTCGGCCTGCTCGCCGGGACGCTCTGGCGGCGGGATGTCGTCGCTCTCAAGGTCCGGAGCGTCAAGACCGGCCTCGTCCGTCGGCGCGACGCCGTCTTCAGGAGGGCGCGCGGCGTCCGCCGCTTCGCCCGCCTCCGGCTTGTCGGGTGGAAGAGCGGGGGCCCCGGGCGCGCCCCCGTCCGCAACGGACGGCGCGCGGTCCTCGGACGCGTCGGGCTCGTCTGGCGCGGCCACGGGGTCGCGCTGGGGCGGCGGGCCGATCGTTCGATCGTGGGGCGGCACCGGAAACGCGGGGAGGTCCAACTCCCGCCCCTCGCCCTCGCGATCGTCGAAGCCCGGAAACTTCACCACATCGCAGGCGCCAAGGCCCGAAAGCGCCGCGAAGGCCGGTACGATCGCCCTCATCGGGTGCCGGCGACGATCAAGCTCTCGGCGATGTTGAGCGCTTCGACTTCTTCGATGCATGTTGTGGTTCCCGGGTTGAATTCATGGCATTCGAATTCAATGAGATAGTCGGCGCCGTATCGCGACAAGGCGACTTGGGCGCCGGCGACGGTCGCCGTGAAGACCGGGTCGGCCGATGGAGCGCCCACGCGCGGGGCCGCGTCAGCTACGATATTCGTTCCATTGACGATGATATCGAACCGGTCGCCCGGATAGGCGGCGAAATAGCCGTCGTCCATGGGGCGGAACCGAACGCCGCCCGAGGATTGCGCCGTCACAATTCCGCTCGGCAGGAGGATCGGCACGGCGGGCGGCGCGTCGGCGACGCTGGATTGCGCGGTGACCAGCCCTTCCGCGCTGACGCCCGCCTGAGCGGCGAGGTCGGCTTGAGCCGCCGCCCAGTCGATGGTCGAGACGCTCTGCGTCATCACCGCGTCCGTCGCGGGCTCGGTCGCCGGGGCCGCCTCCAGAACATCCTCGGGATTGACCAGCGGCGCGTTCTCATCCGCGACCTCGACACCGCCCTCCTCGAGACAGGCGGCGACCAGCAATGCGGCGGCGGCGGCGAGCATGATGCGTGTCATTGGACCGGGTCCTCTTGCGTCGAGGCCGTATAGTCGCGGTCGGCATAGGCGACGCCGTTAATCGACATCAGTCGGTCGTGGATCTCTTCGGTGAAGCGGCGGGGCGCGTCGGCTGGCGTATCATAGGAAATGATCGCCTCGCCGGAATAGGTCGATCCCGACAATCGGGCGCCGTCGAGCTGGGGCTTGTCGGAGGCCCACCGGCGGAACAATTCGCGGCCGCGCCGGGGATCCTCTCGGTAGGCCTCGAGACAGGCGTCCAATTCGCCGTCGCCGCGAACCTTCACAATGAAATCAACAACGCCCCGCGGCGGCGCCATGCGGGGTGAAGACGGCCGGGCCTGCTGCGTCTGCACCGCCGTCTCAGCCAGAGCCTGGGGCTCGAACCGGGTCGAGGCGGCATCGGTCGCTGCTATCGAATTATCGGCGACCGTCGGGCCGGCCGACTGACCCGATGTCACAATCGCCAAAGCCCCGGCAAGCGTGACCAGGGCCGCCCCTGCGACCCGCGCCCGCCCGTTCCACCAAGCGCTGTTCGATCGGTCCGACATACGCCCTCCAGGCTTATCGTGTGTCCGCCCCTGACAAGTTTCCTAGATTCAGGAGCCCGCGTCCACAAGAACGGCGGCACATATTATCCGTTCCCTCGATCGGCTCGGCCCCGATATAGAGATCGCAGCTCCCCGAGCACTGCGCGTCCGTTCGCGGGTCGAGCGCGCCCATCACAAGGGCCTCGAGCTCCTGCGCCGTCCGGTCGGGATAGGCGGCCTTGGTCAGTGCGAGCGCGGCGGAGACGTGCGGAGCCGCCATCGACGTCCCCTGCTCGAAGGCGTAGTAGCACTCGGCCACCGCTTCGTTCGTCACCGGGTCGACGCAATCGCCCGAAAGCTTCGTCGACAGAACGCCGTCCGGCCGGCCATCGCCATTGTCGTCGCGGGTCAGGTCCCCGCCAGGGGCGAGGATGTCGACCTCGGGCCCGTAGTTCGAGTAGGGCGCGATGTGCCCGCGCGCGTCGCCGGCGGCGACGGTGATGACGTTCCGGCAGCCGCCCGGCGCGTAGAGGCTCGTGGGCACGCGGTCGTTGCCCGCTGCTGAGACGACCAACACGCCCCGCTCGACGACCGAGTCGCTCGCATCCTGCAGAGATGCGGGACAGGCCTGGAAGAGGCCGATCGAAAGATTGATCACGTCCGCCGGATTGTCGTTCCACACCTCGGAGCCGTCGGCGGCCCGGGCGGGCACGACGCCGCCCGCCCAGCGGATCGCATCGTTGATATCGGACAGCCGGCCGCCGCATTTGCCAAGCGCCCGCACCGGCACGATCTTCACATTCCAAGCGCCGCCCGAGACGCCGGCCCGATTATTGGTCGACGCGGCCCCGATGGTGCCGGCGACATGGGTGCCGTGGTAGGAGTCGGTCGCGAGCGGATCGCTTTCACCGCAAAGATCGCCTGGATCGTCCGGGTCCGGGTCGCGCCCGTCGCCGTCGTTCCCCATGCCGGGATCGGTCACCATGTCCCAACCGGGGGCGATGTTCGCGCCGAGCGCGATGTCCGGGTGATCCATATCAAGGCCGGTGTCGACCACGGCGACCGTCACCTCCGGAGAGCCCTGGATCTCCAGATCCGTCCAGAAATCGACGAAGCCGGCCCCGCCCATCGCCTGGCCGTCGCCGTCGCCATTGGATTGGAAATTCCATTGCAGCGGCCACAACGGATCGTCCGGCCCGCCCGACAAAGACGACATGCCGGCGGGCACCGGGGGTCGGCGCTCGAACTGGTGCTGGAAGATATAATCGTGCTCGACATACTCGAACTCGCCGGTGTCGATCAGCTCCTGAATCACGCATTCGGTGGCGAGCAGCGGGTTGCGCCGCATCTGGTCGGGATCGACGACCTCGGGGCACATCTCCTGGCCTTCGAACGCCATCATGTCGGGCACGCGCGCCGGTGGCGGCGGAACGTCGACATCGCCGGGGCGGAACTGCGTGGGATCGGCGTCGGGGTCGAGGTGGAGTATGATCTGGCCCTCGCGATCGGTGTCGACCGATCCTTCGAGACCGTATTTCGTCATGACGTCCAGCACCCGCGACCGCGCGTCGGTCTGGCGCTCGATTTGACGCGGGGTCGGAAGGCGGTCCCGCAGCCGTCGAGGATCGGGAAGGCCGGCCGGTCGGCGGTCCCCGTCCGCCTCGGCGGCAGCCCCGTCGGTCCCCGTCTCTTCGTCCGGCTCGGTTTCCGGCGGCGCCGAGGCCGGGCCGAAATTCGTCGGCTGCACCAAGTCCCCGGCGGCCGGCTCGCCCGCGGGCGGTTCGTCATGGTCCCGCGGTTTGCAGATCACCGATCCGATGGCGAAGAGCGGACGCCGGCGAGAGGCGGTCGAAAACGCCACCGGTTCGACGGCGCGCGCGGAGCCCATGAGACCGCCGGCGAAGGCCCTCGCTTCAACCGGCACGTCGCCGAGCCCCGCGGGGCCGACAGCGCCGGCGCCGCCACCCAATTGCTCGAGCGCGGCGCCCGTGAGGTCCTGCGCCCGGCCTGCGCGCTCGCCGATATCGCCGCAGGCGGAAAGCGCGAGCCCGGCGGCCAGCGCGAGGATGCTGGCGGTCGAACGGCTGGATCGAATTCTGTTCGTCATAGCGGAAAGCCCCTGTTCGCCTGTCCCTGGATTTGCCGTGGCGTCCTCGTATTTTAACCTTGTGGCAAGGAAATGGCGAGCGCCGAGGCGCGCGCCGCGTGGAGCAGGACATGGCGCGACCGAAGCTTGTGATCCTCACCGGCGCCGGCATTTCCGCCGAAAGCGGGCTTGGAACCTTTCGCGACAAGGACGGCATCTGGACGAAATACCCGCTCGAGGACCTCGCGACGCCGGAGGGTTTCGAGCGCGACCCCGACTTCGTCCAGGGCTTTTACAACGCCCGGCGCGCGCAGCTGAAGGACGCCAAGCCGCATGCCGGCCACGTCGCCCTAGCGAGACTAGAGGCGGCCTGGGACCCCGACGGCTTCCTGCTGGTCACCCAGAACGTCGATGATCTGCACGAGCAGGCCGGCTCGAAACGGATCGCCCACATGCACGGCGAACTCGCCCGGGCGCTCTGCCGCGGCTGCGGCGGCAGCACCGTTTGGCGGGACGATATCGCCCCAAGCTCGGTCTGCCCGAAGTGCGCAGAGCCTGGCTTGCTCCGCCCCGACGTCGTCTGGTTCGGGGAGGTTCCCTATCACATGAACATCATTCTCATGGCCGTCGAGGCGTGCGAGCTTTTCGTCTCGATCGGCACCAGCGGCGCGGTCTATCCCGCCGCCGGGTTTGTCGAGATGGCCCGCGCCGCCGGCGCGCGGACGGTCGAGCTCAACCTCGAACCTTCGGACAACGCTTTCGTCTTCGACGACACCCGATACGGGCCCGCGAGCGTCGTCGTGCCGGAATGGGTCGAGAGCCTCGTCTAGGCGCGCGGCGCGCCCCCTTGACGCTGGCGCGGCTTTCGCCCACCCCGTTCAAAACGAAGAGGGAACACCGATGGCCTATGATCCGCTGTCGCCGGATGCGGCCGCGATCGCCCGGGGCGTTCTGCGCCTCATGGACCAGCTCGGCCATGCCGGCTTGACGGAGTTCACCTTGGCGAACGGCCGGCGGGCCGATGTGGCCGCCCTGGGACCGAAAGGCGAAGTCTCCATCATCGAAGTCAAATCATCGGTCGCCGATTTCCGGTCCGACGAAAAGTGGCCCGACTACCAGCCCTATTGCGACCGGTTCTATTTCGCCGTCTCCCATGGCTTTCCCAAGGACCTCGTCCCCGACGAGGCGGGGCTGATCGTCGCCGACGGCTTCGGCGGAGCGCTTCTCAGAGAAGCGCCCCGAACGCCGCTCCCGCCCGGGCGCCGCAAAGCCGTGACGCTGAAATTCGCCCGGGGCGCCGCGATGCGGCTTCTCCGCCAATGAGCCACGCCTATCCCCTCGCCAAATCGGCCGGCGACGCCCTCAAGGCGGCCAGCGCAGGCGCGCGAACGCGGCGCGACGCCGAACGGCTGGCCGGCGGCGAGACCATCACGGCGCTCGAGACCGAATGGCTCACCCCTGACCCCGGCGAAGCCGAGGCGCTCCTGGCGACGTTGGACCCCGCCCTCGCCGCGGGGTTCGTCCAGCGCTACGAGGACGCCTCCGGCGCGCTCGTGCTTGCGGTCACCTATTGGAAGCTTGCCGCGCCGACGCCGGCGACGCCGAAGCCCGCGCCGAAGGCCGCGGCCGCCGAGGACACCGACGACCTTTATTTCAAGTTCGGGCGGACCAAAAAGAAGCGGACGCGCCGCGCGAAGACGGACCCTCGCCAGCTCGATCTCTTCCAAGGCCCCGATCAGATGGGTTACGAGCGCCGCGATCCGAACAATCCCGAGGTCGTCCTCACCGACGAAGAGGGCGACGGAACGGCGTTTGGCGTCGCGCCGTCCTCTTCGGGGGAGACGGGCTAGTTAGTAGACGGAGACGGTCACGCTCTGGTTCGCGTAAAGCGGGTTCTCCAGGCCGGCCAGCACGTCCGAGACGCCGTAGGCTTCCGCGGTCGGCGACCAGTCGAGCCGCGGCGGGGTCCAGGTCACCTCCTTAACCGTAATCATGCCCGGGGCGACGCCGTTTCGCTCTAGAAACGCCCTGACCGATGCGGCCCGGCCGAGGGAGATACGCTGGTTGATTTCATAGTCTTCGTCGAGGGAGAGAAAGCTCGCCCGCGTCTCGACGAGCACCCGGCGGTTGTCGATGCTGGCGACGAAGACCCGCAGCGCCCGTTCGTCGGCCTTATCAAGCTCGGTCGCGGCGACATCGAAGAACACCGTCGCTTTGGCGGGATTGTTTCGGATCGCCTCGACATGGCAGTCAAGCAAGTTGACCACGATCGGGCCGCAGGCGGGGCAATCGGCGGTATGGTCAAGGAAATCCCGATTGGTGATCTGCGGGCCGCTGCCGTCGGCGTGCCGGCGGAGCTCGTCGCCCTGTTCCTTGATATGGTCGATCAAGTTCGGGCGGATCGCCGCGGGCACCTCGTCCAGCCGGTCGCCGATCGCCGTGATCCGACATTTGTCCGTGATCAGCGGATTGTCCTTCTGGGTCAGCGGCAGAACGCTGAACGGGTCGTCGGCGACGCCGGCCCGAACTGTGAGCGGTTCGTTCTCGACCAGTGGCGGCAGCGTCACCGAGTCGAGGAGCGCCTTGGCTTCGCAGAAGCTTGGGTCGTCGGCCGTCTCACAGCCGGCCACCTGTTGCGAGCCGACATGGGCGGTGTCGGGCTCGGGCAGCGTGACGGAGTCGAGTAAGGCCTTGGCGCGGCAGAAACTCGGGTCGTCGGCCGCCTCGCACGGATCGGGCTCCGCCCAGGCGACGGGCGCAGCGGCGATGACGAGCGCGAGGGCGGCGCCCCGCCTTAGGTTGAAATGAAAGTTCGACATGTTCAGGCCTCCAGAACCGTTCCGCCCCATGCCGAGCTGATCGATCCTGAGGTCAGTTCGACTCGGCCACCCGCGCTTGCGCATCACGAATGATCTTGGACATCTCCGCCTCAGACCACTCGATTTCATGGAAGTAGTCGACCAACGAACCTGTACGGTTGTTGAACAAATACGTGACCGGAAGTGAGAAGTGGGAGTCGATCGACTGTACGAGTTCGCTCCGCAGGTCGAAATAGAGGTCGATCGACTCGTCTCCAAACTGCCGCCTCAGAAAATTTCTCGCCGTTGGAAGGTCGTAGTCGGCGCTGATCGGGACAACGACAAGATCCGTTTCTACCCCAGACAGGTAACCTTCGGAGCGTAGATACGTGTCGAGCGCCGGCAGCTCAGCGACGCAGGGCGCGCTCCAAGAGGCCCAAAAGTGAAGCGCGAC
>CAYYNG010000055.1:0-8925 GCA_964472435.1 uncultured Hyphomonadaceae bacterium
ATGGCGAGAACCGGCAAAAGCAGATAGAGCGCGGCGCGAGCGAGCTGGTCGTGCAGCTCCGCCCGCGCCTCGCCCGCCGGAACGCCGTATCGCCGGTCGCCCAGGAGCGCTTGAACCAGTTCGATGATGGAGAGTTCGCGCGCATCCTCGCCGCGCGCCCGGAACCCGATAATATCGGAGTCGATATTCCAGTTCACGCGGCCGAAGTCGAGCCGTTCGATCACGCGCTGTTCGGGAGAGATGAGGATCGATTCGCCCTCGTTCAGCAAGATTCGGGCGTCGGCGCGGTCGAGGCCGCGGGCGACGCGCCCCGTCTGGGCCGTCGTGATGCGGTCCTCCTCCCCCTCCTCTCGGCCGGCCTCGAAGATGAAGACCTGACCCAAGGCGCCGCTGCCGCCTGCACGATCCTGGGTCCAAAACACGCGATGGCCGATGGCGGCGAATTTACCCTCTTGGAAAGCGGCCTCGAAAGACTGCTGTTTCACCAAATCGACAGTTTGGCGGTAGTCGTACCGCGTGTAAGGCTGCAGGAAACCCGTCAGAACAACTGAAAACACGGCAAGGCCCGTCCCCATAAACACGAACGGCCGCGCCACCTGGAACAGCGAGACGCCGGCGGCCAGGGCCGCAGAGAGCTCCCCGCTCCGGCTCACACGGTCGATGGTGATCAAGACGCCGATAAAAAGGGCCGACGGCAGGGCATACCCGAGATAAAAGGGTAGAAGATTCAGAACCATTCGGATCACCGCGCCGACGCTGTCGGAGGTGTTCGACACCAGCTCGAAGATGCGGATCAACCGCTCCAGCGTCAGGATCGACAAAGCCAGCAAAGCGAGGCCGACAACGACCTTTCCGCACTGTACGAAAAGGTATGTTTCTAGTCGTTGCATCCAGCGCCGCTGCCTTTAAACCCTAGAAACGATCTGTCCGGCTCGCCATTTCAGCCCAAACGGCGCTCGGTGCGTTGCGACAGATCGATGGAATGATGGCACGTTTCCACGGCATATGGAAAGCCGTTGCGGGCAGCACGCTTGCAACGATTGCTGCGGCGGGCGCGGCGCCGGCGCTCGGGCAATCAGCGGCCTTGGCGGCGGATATTGATTTGCGTCCAGGCGACGCGGCCGACCCGTGCACGCCGACCGGCCGCCAGGCGCGGATCACGCTGGATGGAATTACCGGAGAAGGCGTCGTCACCGTCGAGCTCTACCGCAACGACCCGGACAACTTTTTGGAGTCCGAGGGGCGCCAGCGCATCACCCGCACGCTCGCCGCCCCGGACGAGAACGGCCGGCAAACCGTCTGCATTGATGCGCCGTCCGCCGGAACATACGCGGTGTCGGCTTATCACGACAAGGATGCGGACCGACGGCTGGATCGCCGCTTCATCGGCATTCCGCGGGAACCGATCGGGCTCTCCAACAATCCGCGGCTTCGCCTCGCCAAGCCCCGCTTTGAGGACTCCGCCTTCGAGATCGCGGAAACCGGGCGCGATATCGTGATCCAGATGCGACAGTTTTGAGCCTTTTACCCCTGGCGCAGCTTCGGCTGCTTGATAATCGGATCGGCAGACTCAATTACAGGCGAAGCGCGGGCCAGGCATCTGCGCCGCAATAGAGGGTAATCCACTATGTTCATGAGCTTCCGCGCTTGGAAGAGCCAAGATCACCTCTTGAACCGGATGGATATCCCGGCCCTCAACCGCGCTTACTTCTCCTACCCCGGCGTTCAGATCTATTTGATGCTGCTCGCAGCCTCGCTGACGGCGATGGCGATGCTTGGCGAGGGCGCTTGGGGCCTGGCGTTCGCCGCCCTGGTCGCCGTGGTCGGCCACCCGGTGATCTGGTACATCACGCATCGGTTCATCCTTCACTCCAAGATCTTGATGCGGTTCCAAGCAACGGCCGCGCTCTGGAAGCGCACGCACTATGATCATCACCAAAAACCGAACGATCTCAGCGTTTTATTTGGCGGGCTCCACACCACTGTGCCGCCCATCGTCCTCATCTATGGTCCGGCCGGCTACGCCGTCGCCGGCGAGGGCGGGGCCTTCGCGGCGATCGCGGCAGGCATCGCCATGACGATGCTGTATGAATACGTCCATTGCATCCAACATCTCGGCTTTATGCCGACATCGCGGTTCCTCCGACATTTGAAACGGGCGCATCTGTTGCACCACTACCACGACGAGTCCGGCAACTATTCGATCACAGATTTCTGGGTCGATCGCGTTTTGGGATCGTACTATCCCGATGCGGCGGCGCGCCCGCGCAGCGCCACGGCGCGAAACCTTGGTTACACCGAGGACATGGCGGAGCGATATCCCTGGGTCCGGGACCTCTCCGCGTCAGCGAGCGAACGCCCCGAGCAAGTCTCGCCTCCTGCTGCGCCGACAGCGGCGGAGACCAGCCGAGCGGCGTAGCGCCGTGGCGAACGTCGTGCGGATGTGTATAACCCGCGGGCATGACGTCCCACCTTACGATACGCCGGGCCAGCGACCCGAAGGCCCTGGCGGAATTCGTCAAGCTGCCTTACCGCTTATATCGCACCGACCCGAATTGGCGCGCGCCGCTGCGCTTTGAACGGAAAGAGCAGCTTGATCCGAAAAAGAACCCAGGGCTCGCCAAGATCGAGGCGGCGTACTGGCTGGCCGAGCGGGACGGCCACGTGGTCGGCCGCTGCGCGAGCTTCCTGAACCATAGCCATCTGGACCTGTACCAAGACGAAACCGGCCATTTCGGCTTCCTCGACGCCGAACCCGGCGACCGCGACGTCATCGCTGCTTTGATGAAGCAAAGCGAAGACTGGCTCCGGGAAAAGGGAATGACGGCCATCGCGGGGCCGTTTAATTTTTCAGTGAACGAGGAATGCGGCATGTTGGTCGAGGGGTTCGACACCCCGCCCATGATGCTGATGCCCCATGGCCGCGCCGATTATCCCAAAGCGCTCGAGGCGCTCGGCTATGAAAAGGCGAAGGACCTCCTCGTTTTCCTATCCAACGTATACGAAGGGTTTCCCCGGCCGCCGATCGTGCCGCGGATGCAGGCCTATGTCGACAAGAGCGAGGCGCTGAGACTGCGGCCCATGCGGAAATCGGCGTTCGAAGAAGAGATCTCGCTTGCGATGGATATCTTCAACGACGCTTGGGCCAACAATTGGAGCTTCGTCCCGTTCTCGGAACAACAGGTCCAACACATGGCCGCGCAACTGAAGCAACTCATCGATCCAGACGGTTTCTGGTTCGGCGAGAAGGACGGCCGCGCCGTCGGCTTCGTCCTCATGGCCCCGAACCTGAACGAAGCGGCCGCCGGGCTCGATGGGCGATTGTTTCCCTTTGGATGGGCGCAGTTCCTCTATCGGTTGAAAGTGCGGGGGGTGAAAACCGCGCGCATCCCGCTCATGGGCATCCGCCAAGAGATCCAAAAGACCCGCGCCGGATCCGCCCTGATGCTTTCGCTGTTCGAGCAATGCTACGATGCGATGCGGCCGAAAGGGATCGAAGACGTCGAGCTTGGCTGGGTGCTGGAGAACAATGTGGACGTCCAAAACATGATCGCGCTGTCCGGGGCCAAGGTCTACAAGATCTATCGGATCTACCAAAAACCCCTCGCCGCCGTTTAAAGCAAGTTCGGAGCAAACGGCCTCGTCTGCGAACAGATACTTGCTCTAAAACAAGGACCTAAAGCGACGGTCCGGAGTGGAACGAAAGACCGACGCTTTAGGCCGCAGCGATCCGAGCCCTTAGTGCGGCGGCCAGCCGGTCGCCCACCTCCGGGCCCTGGATCGGGTAGAGGAAGGGCTCGATCAGTTCGAGCTCCATCAGCGCCAAAGCGCCGTCGGCCCCCCGCACCATATCCACCCGCGCATAAAGCGGCGGCTCGCCCTCGAGCGAGGCGAGGACCGCCGCAGCGGCTCGGATGTCCCGGGGCGGGGGATCGACCGGCGCTTCGGTTCCGCCATAAGCCGTTTGAATGCGGTACTCGCCCGCACGCGCCCGCTTTAAGAGGGCATGGCTGAACGCGCCGTCGATGAAGACGAAACTAAACTCGCCCTCCGTTTCGATGGCCGGCAGGAAAGGCTGGGCCATCATCGGCCGGTCTAGCGCCGGAATCGGGCCGCCGGCGCGCAGGCGGTGCTGGCCCTCCCCGCCCGCGCCGACC
The DNA here is from genome assembly GCA_964472435.1 of uncultured Hyphomonadaceae bacterium. Classification (GTDB taxonomy): domain Bacteria; phylum Pseudomonadota; class Alphaproteobacteria; order Caulobacterales; family Hyphomonadaceae; genus CAYYNG01. Next base: position 4,158 of record CAYYNG010000055.1, read on the forward strand.
TGGCGCTTCAGCACCAGATCATCCGTCCTAAGCGCCTCAAACGCCGCACGGACACCCAGCGGCTGGGGGGTATCGATCCAGACTGTGGGAATCACGCGGGCCCCGGCGCGCTCGAGGTCGCGCAAATAGGTTTTCCGACAGTTCCACGCCACCATTGCGAATGGATTGTAGAGGGGCGCCGCGGCTTCAATGCGCTGAAGCGTTTCGAGAAACGCCTCGAGATGGTCTTGATAGTTCCACGCGGTTCCGATCAGCACCGCGTCGAAAGACGACCAATCCACTCCCGGGTCCTCCCAAGCGACGACGGAAAGCGCCATCCCACCGGCGTTCATCGCAGGTTCGATCGCTGCGATCTCTTGGTCGTGTTCAAACGCGTCGGTCCGGCGCCCCGCGGCGCCGGGCAGCGTCGTTCGGCAAGCAAGAAAGGCGATTTGACTCAAAGCGCGCGCGGTCCGTTGGCTGAGCGCGCACGGTTGCCTCCGGGCGCCGGCTCTGGCAAGCCCCGCGGGTTGTTTCTAAAGGAGCGGCCATGCCCGGCGCGCAATTTGATGTTGTCGGCCTCGGCAACGCCATCGTCGATGTCATCTCGCCTGTGGAGGATGCCTTCCTCGACACCTGGGACATCCGAAAAAACGGCATGACCTTGATCGACGAGCCCCGCGCCGAGGCCTTGACGGAGGCCGGCCGCGGGCGAGAGATGTCCGGCGGATCGGGCGCGAACACGATTGCGGGGATCGCAAGCTTCGGCGGGCGCGCCGCGTATATCGGCAAAGTGGCCGACGACCGGCTTGGCGAGGTGTTCCGAGCCGACATGCAGGCCGCCGGCGTGCCATTTGAGACCGCCCCGCTGGTGGACGGCCCGGCGACGGCCCGGTCGATTATCTTCGTCACCCCGGACGGGGCGCGCTCCATGAACACTTATCTTGGCGCATCGGTGCTGTTTTCACCCGATGATGTGGACGCGGAGATGGTCCGGGCGGGCCAGATCCTCTATCTTGAAGGCTACCTTTTCGACCGCGACGATGCGAAGGCCGCCTTCGTCCACGCGGCCGAAATTGCAACGGCGGCGGGCCGGAAAGTCTCGCTTACCTTGTCGGACAATTTCTGCGTCGACCGCCACCGCGCGAGTTTCCGCCACCTGATCCGCGACCATGTAGACATCCTGTTCGCGAATGAAGCCGAATTGCTTTCGCTCTATGAAACCGACGATTTCGTCGCCGCCGTCGACGCCTTGCGCGCAGACGCGCCGCTCGCGGCCATCACGCGATCAGAGAAGGGCTCCCTCGTCATTGGCGCAGGCGAGCCGATCGCCGTCGCTGCGGAGCCGGTTGCAAACCTGGTTGATACGACCGGCGCTGGCGACCAATACGCGGCCGGCTTCCTGTTCGGCTGCGCCCGCGGTCTGCCGCTCGCTTTATGCGCCAAGCTCGGCCATGTCGCCGCCGCCGAAGTGATCAGCCATTACGGCCCGCGCCCGGAAGCGTCTTATGCGGAGCTGGCGGCGACGGCCGGCGTCGAGGCGTAAGGCCCCGCCAGCTGGACCCAACGTCGGCGCCGGCCGCGCAGCGAGGCGCTTAGGGCGGCGACCGGTCCAGATCGGTCCGCTTACAGCTTTGATCTGCATTGGCGCAGTTGTGCAGCGCCAGGGGGCGCCAATGGGCGTTCGCAAAGCTGTCGTTTTCGTTCGCCTGCGGCATTATAGAACTTTCGTATAGCTGCCGGCCAAAGAACGAGCGAGGGGCAGGAAGGTCTTGCGGTGGCGAAATATCGGCTTTAGTGGGGTGTTATAGTATCACGCGGGGTCCGGCGAATGATCAGCATATCCAGCGCGCGCGACTGGCCCGACGGGTTGGCCGTCGGTCTGTCCGGGCTTTGCATCACCCACTGCCTCGCCTTGCCGGTGCTGGTGTCGGTGATGCCCGCCCTGGGGCTTTTGGCGGAGGAATGGGTGCACCGCAGCCTCGTCGTCGCGGCTATTCCGTTGTCGCTCGTCGCGCTCGCCCTATCGGGATCGCCGCGCGGCGACCGGCCGCTCGCCGGCATGATCGCGATCGGCCTCACGCTGCTTGTCGCCGGCGCGTTCGTCGAGCCCCTCCACGATCAGGAGGCCCTTTTGACCGCCTTGGGCGCGACGATCTTGGCGGCGGCCCACGCCTTGCGGTGGCGACGCCATCGGGCCTTGCGGCGCGCGGTGGACGGGCCGTTCCGTTAGTCCCGGCCGTTTTTCCTCAGGCCGCCGCGTATTCCTCGACATAGTCCAACCGATCGTGGCCGAAGAACATCTCATCGCCGACGAAAAAGGTCGGCGCCCCGAATACGCCGCGTTCCACCGCTTCGTCTGTGTTGGCTTTGATGGTCGCCTTCAGCGCTCCGTCTGAATTCGCAGCTAAGATCCGCGCCGCATCGAACCCCTCGGCCTCGCACATGGCGCGGATGTCGGCCTCCTCGCCCAGGTTCTTAGGCGCCTCGATCCCCCACATGTGGCGAAAGCAGGCGTCGATGAGCTTCGCCTTCGTCTCCCGCTCGTCTTCAAAGCCGGCCGTCGCACGGATAACGCCCAGCGTCTTCACCGGAAAATGCGGGTTGAAATGGATCGGGATGCCGAGGCGTTTCGCACAGCGCTCAAGGTCCCGGCCCATGTATTTGCCCTTGGCCGGCACCATGCCTGGAGGGCGGTTGCCCGTCGCCTGCATCACGCCGCCGAGGAACATGGGCCGGTAAATCAGCTCAGCCCCGGCCCGCTCGGCCGCCTTTGGCGCCGCGTAATGGGCGAGATAGGCGGTGGGGCTTGTGTAATCGAAGAAGAACTCAATCGGCGTCGGCATTCTCACGTTCCTTTTCGGCACGGGGGCTAGAAGGGCTCCATCCAGGGACGGAGGTCGATTTCATGGGTCCAGGCCGATTTCGGCTGGCGATGCAGCATCCAATAGGCCTCGGCGATCGCTTCCGGGTTCAAGATCCCGTCTTGCTCTTTTAGCGCGTAGCGCTCGGGGAAATTCTCTTTAATCCATTGGGTGTCGATCGCCCCATCGATCACGGCGTGGGCGACGTGGATGCCTTTCGGCGCCAACTCCCGCGCCATGGATTGGGCGAGGGCGCGCAGGGCGAATTTCGCACCCGAGAACGCCGCGAACCCGCGGCCGCCGCGCAGGCTGGCTGTCGCGCCGGTGAAGAGGATCGTGCCCTTCTCCCGCGGACCCATGCGCCGCGCGGCTTCGCGCGCCGTCAAAAAGCCCGCGAACGCCGCCATCTCCCAGACTTTCCGATAAACACGGGACGTTGTGTCCGTGATCGGAAAATTCACGTTCGCGCCGATATTAAAGACGAACACCTCGATGGGCGCGATCTCAGTTTCGATCCTTTCAAAAAGGTCGATCACTTGATCCTCGTCCCGCGCGTCGGAGCTGAAGCCATACCCCTCTCCGCCCTCGGCTTGAATCTCCGCAATCAGGGGCTTGAGCGGATCGGCCGTCCGCCGGGTGCATATGGTCGCGTAACCGCCGCGGGCGAAGCGGCGCGCGATCGCCCCACCGGTTGCGTCGCCGGCGCCGATGATGATGGCCGCTCGTTTCTCAGTCATTCCATCGCTCAGTTCCTATTTGGCATGCTATGCAAATCAGTCTAAAAACGGAACCCATGAAATGGTCGGACCTCTCGGATAATTTCTGCCCCGTCGCGCGGGCCATGTCGGTCATCGGCGATCGGTGGACGGTTTTGATCGTCCGCGACTGCTTCCTTGGCCTTTCCCGCTTTGAGCAGTTTCAGCAAAGCCTGGGGGTGACCCGGCATATCCTCGCCAACCGTCTGGCGCGCCTTGTAAAGGCGGGGATCCTGGAAAAGCGGGCTTATTCAGATCGGCCGAAACGATATGATTACGTGCTTACGGAAAAGGGGCGCGATCTCGGCCCTGCGCTTCGCGCGCTGAAGGATTGGGGAAAGACCTATATGCCCGTTCGGCGGCCTAGCCCCGGTCGGTGAGCGGCACGCGGCCCACAGCCTCCACCGCCGCTGCGAACATGTCCGGCGTTCCGTCCGTGCCGGAGAGATTTTCGCAGAGCGGCGGCAGTCCGGCGAGCGCGTTCGCCGCCGCGCCCAGGGCCAGGCTGCGGGTTTCGAAGACCGGGTGGCCGCCCACCCGCTCGACAAGCTCCACCATCTCCTCGCCGTCCTTAGTGAACCGCTCAACCCGGTCGAGGGCCTCCCAGGGCACGGCGACACCCAGCCGCTTGAGATAGATCCCGCCGTCGTCGATCCGCACCAGCACCGGCTCGGCCGCCAGGCGATAAAGGAGAACCGCCGTGATCGCCGCGCAGAAAACGGCCCCGAACAGGAGCGCCCCGCTGCGGAGCCAGGTGGACGAGCTTGCCCACGCCACCGCCGCCAGCCCGGCGCCGCACCCGGCCATCAGCACGATAAGGCCCGCCGTTTTCAAACGGTGAGCGCGAAATTCCGTCAAAGAATGAACTTCGACAGGTCGCTGTCGCCCGCAAGGTCTTTCAGGCGATCGGCCACCTCTTCCGGCGTGATCGTGACAGTCTCGCCGGCTCGGTCTGGCGCGGAGAAGGAGAGATCGTCGAGCAGCCGCTCAATAACGGTCTGCAACCGGCGCGCCCCGATATTCTCAACGGTTTCGTTGACCTTCACCGCAAGGTCGGCCAGCGCGTCGACAGCCCCGTCCTGGAATTCCAGCGTGACGCCTTCGGCCGCCATCAGCGCCTGTTGCTGCTTCAAAAGGCTCGCCTCGGGCTCGACCAGAATGCGGCGCATA
>CAYYNG010000056.1:0-8850 GCA_964472435.1 uncultured Hyphomonadaceae bacterium
CATGCGGCGGCGCCTGGCCGCTGATCGCCCGGGCTTTGGCGTATGGGATCTGAAACTCGATCCCGGCGGCCTCGTCGATGTCGACTTCATCGTCCAGGCGGCGATGCTCGCGGCGGCCTCCACGGCGCCCGGTGTGCTGAAGCCGTCGACGCCTCAGGCGATCGTGGCCCTCACCGCGGCGGGCGCGTTCACCGGAGAGGAGGCGGAGGTGCTGGCCGATGCGCAGCGATATCTCTCCGCGCTCAATCAGATCATGCGTTTGGCCGCCGGCGAGGCCGTCGCCGTCGACGCCCTCTCAAAGGGATTGAAGGATCGGATCGCGCGGGCCGCCGGCTGCGCCGACTTCGCCGAAACCGAAGCGCGACTCTTCGAGATCAAAGCTGCGGTGACGCGCCTGCGCGAGGTCCGGATCGGGGCGATCTAAAGCGCCGGTCTTTCGTTCCACTCCAGACCGTCGCTTTAGGTCCTTGTTTGAGCGCAAGTATCCGTTCGCAAACGATCCCGTTTGCTCCGAACTTGCTTTAGCCTTGCGATTTGTGGGCCAGGCGGCCGGCGTTCGCCTCCCAGTTCACGCCATCGAAGGGATCGATCGTCACATCGAGTTCGCGCCAGTCGTCGAGGCAGCGATAGGTGACCGCGAACCCGTCGGGGTTCGACCTGGGAACGTAGAAAGCCTTCACCCCGCAGGTCTTGCAGAAAAGGTGCCGCGCCGCGCCCGTGTTGAAGGTGTAGGTCGCAAGCTCGTCGCGGCCCTTTAGCAGGCGAAAGCGGCTGGCGGGGACGATCACATGGATGTTGCCGCTCATCGCGCAGATCGAGCAGTTGCAATCCTCAACTGTAATCGCGTCCGGCAGATCGGCTTCGAAGCGAACGGCGCCGCAATGGCAGCCGCCGGCGCGCGGCGTCAGCTCTGACATGCCCTTATCCTACGAAGATCGGCGGGCGTTTCTGCGCCCATGGGTGAGCGCGCTCAAGTTGACCGGCGAGGGCGTAGAGCAGATCTTCGCGGCCATACCGGCCGGCGAACATCATCCCGATCGGGAGGCCGTCCCCGGTCCAATGGAGCGGAACCGACATGGCGGGCAGACCTATTTGATTATAGACCGCGCACTGGGGCGCGAACGAGCCGACGGCGTCGGCATAGGCGTCGAAATCCGTCGGCGATAAGCTTAGAACGCCCAGCGGGTCGGGTTTGCGGGCGATCGTGGCCGAGAGCACGACGTCATACCGCCCCTCGTTCATCCAGTTTTCGAAGGCGATGGCGGCTTGCATGAAGGCCAGGTCGGTCTTGACGAGTTCGATCATCGGGACCGTGTTCCCAAGCTCGACCATCCTGTGGGTCACCGGTTCCAGTTCATGCTCGGCCAAGGGCCGGCCCAGCTCAGCGGCGCGGGCGGCGGCGAAGGCGGCCGTGTGGGCCGAAACGGTCATGATCATGCCTTTGACCAGGGCTTCGCCGTCGAGGCGCGGCGCAGCCTCCTCCAAGGCGTGGCCGAGGTCTTCGAGCCGCTTCGCCGTCGCCTCGAGCCCCGCAGTCGCGTCCGCGTCCGGTTCGACGCCGTTCGGCGCGGTTCGCCAGAGCGCGATTCTGAGGGGGCGTGGATCAGCCTCGAGGGCTTTGCGGAACGGCTCCGCGGGCGGCGGGCAGTGATAGCGCGCCCCGGGCTCCGGTCCATGGGTCGCATCCATCAGCGCGGCGTTGTCGCGAACCGAACGGCTGACGGCGTGAATGGTCGAAAGGCCCTGCCAGCTCTCGGTTTGGTCCGGGCCCATCGGGATGCGGCCGCGCGAGGGTTTCATGCCGAAAAGGCCCGTGCAGGCCGCCGGAATGCGGATGGAGCCGCCGCCGTCGCTGGCGTGCGCAAGCGGAAGCACGCCGGCCGCCGTCGCCGCCGAGGCCCCGCCCGACGACCCCCCGGAGGTGCGGGTCGTATCCCAGGGGTTCTTCGTTTGGCCGTAAAGCGCGCTCTCGGTGGTGGTGGTGAGGCCGTTCTCGGGGCTCGTCGTCTGGCCGAAAAACACAAGGCCTGCCGCGCGATACCGGCCGGCGAGCACCGTATCGCGTTTTGCGACATTGCCCTTGTAGGCCACGGACCCGTTGGTGATCGGCGCGCCGGCGATCTCCACGCCGAGATCCTTTGTGGCGAAAGGCACGCCCTTGAACGGACCGTCCGGCAGCCCGGCCGCAATCTGCGCGCGGCCGATCTCCGGAAAAAGCGCCGAAAAGCAATTCAGTTCGGCTTGGGCGCGCTCTGCGCGGGCGACCGCCGCTTCAAGAAGTTCGCCCGGGCTCGTTTGGCCCGACGCGACCAAATCCGCCAAGCCAAGTGCGTCGTAGCTCGCATAGTCGTCCATATCGTTCCTCCTCAGCGCTTTTTTTCGACCGTGGACCGATCCACCCTGGGAGGGAAGGGGTGTCGTGGACACCGGCCGGGGCTAGGCTCGGCAGTGATTCTGGGAGGTCGGGCCATGCGCCGTCCAATGGTATGCCTAGTGACGCTCGCCCATGCCGCTTGCGGCGGCCAGCCTCCGCCCGCGCCCAGATCGGAAGAGATCGCGGCGCCTGAGCCTCCGCCTCGACCCGCCGCGCCATTTAAGGCGGTGTTCCCGGCCTGGTACGAACCGGCTGAACCGTTTCGTGTCATCGGCGAGCTTTATTCGGTGGGGCCAAGAGGGCTTGGCGTCTTTCTCCTGCCGACCAGCGAGGGCCACATCCTGATCGATGGCGGCGTCCCGGAAAGCCCCCCATCGTCGTCGAGAACGTTCGCGCCCTCGGTTTCGACCCCGCCGACATCCGCATCCTCCTGAACACCCACGCCCATTTCGACCATTCGGGCGGGCTTGCGGAGCTCAAGGCGCTCACCGGCGCCCGTCTGCTTGCCCATACTGGGGACCGCTCGGCCCTCGAAGGCGGGTTCTATCTTGGATATGAGGACAACCCCCTGTTCGGCGCGCCGGCCGTTGTCGTCGACGAGGCGATTGAAGACGGCGCAGTCGTCTCGCTTGGCGGGGTGGAGCTCACCGCTCATCACACGCCGGGCCATACGCGCGGTTGCACGTCATGGACGATGGATATGGCCGAGGGCGGAGAGATCTACGAGGTGCTGCTCTTTTGCTCAGCGTCCGTTGCAGCGAACCGTCTTGTCGGTCCGCCACAATATGCTGGGATCGTCGCCGACTATCAGCGGACCTTCGCCATCACCCGCGACTGGCGGCCCGATGTGTTCCTTTCAAACCACCCCGAATTCTTCGGACTTGAGGAAAAGCGGGCGGCGCAGCTGGCGGGCGATGACCTCGCCTTTGTCGATCCAACGGAGTTTTCGACTTTTATTGGTGAGGCGGAGGCGGATTTCGCCGACGCGCTGGCGACGCAAACCGCGACCACACAGACCAAATAGGCGACCCTGAAAACAAGTTCGGAGCAAACGGACTCGTTTGCGAACGGATACTTGCGCTCAAACAAAGACCTAAAGCGACGGTCTGGAGTGTAACGAAAGACCGACGGTTTAGAAGCGAACCCGAGCAACGGTGATCGAAACGTCCCCGAGATGGGCGGCGGTATGGCTCTCGGGTCGCGCGGCGACGAGGGGCGCGAGCGTCTCTGGCACGCCCGGCGTGAGGCCGAACAACACCCAGTCCCGCGTCTCCTCGGGCGCTGGGTCGCCGCTAAGGGAAAGGGTCAGCTCCATGCCGTCGCACGTGCGGCCGACGCAGGTGAACGAGTGGTAGCCAACCCGGTTCGGCGTTGGCGAGAAACTGTAATCATATCCGCCGAGTGCGACGGCGCGCGGTGCAAGTTCGTGGGGGATGCGGAACCCGGATATGTAGGCCCCTCCGGAGGCGAGGCGTAGGGTCAGCCGGCGGCCGTCCTCCGCCGCGACGTCGGACAAGATCTCGACGCTTGGCGCGGCCCCTGGTTCTTCGAAGACCGTCTCGGCGTGCCGATAGCGCGTCGGCGACCCAGCCAGGATCTCTTCAGGGGCCGCAAACTGATAAAGCGCCGCCATTTCAGCTGGCGGCGGGCCCCAAGCGCCGCGCACGGCGACGGCGGCCGTCCGCTCGTCGAGATCGGCGATATGGGTGACGTTCATGGGCCACTTCACCGAAGGCGTCGCCGCAGCCACCGATAGGGCGGCCGCGAAGCCTCCCGCCGCGACGACGCCGCACGCCATTGAAAGCCATAGCGTCGGCGGCGCGATGTCTCTGTCATTCGCGCACATGACAGGCAGCCAAGTCAGCGCAAGCAGGGCGACGACGGATGCGATCGCAAAGCCGAGGCTGAACCCGAGGGTGATCTCCACAAGATGCAGGATCGGCAGAAAGACCGCAGCGGACGCGAACCCGGCCGCAACGGCCAACGGCCGCTCGGCCTCCTTGACGAAGAAGCCCGCGATCGCGGTGACCGCGTAAGCGAAACCGGGCAGTAGAAATAAAATAGCGGCGCCGGGCACGAGGATCGAAAGCGCGATTCCAACCAAGCTGAACCAAAACCAGGCTGCGGCGAGCACGCGGCGGCGGCTGGCGGCGTGGAGCAGCTCGCGGGCGGCGAGCGCGGCGACCAACAAAACACCGGCGTAGATCCAGACCTGCATCGCCGTTGGCCGCGCCCACCAATAAAACGGATCCGATCGAATAAGGCCCAGAAGCCATTGCAGGGCGAAGACGAGGGCCGCCGAGCCGAGGAGGATCGCCGGCGGCGCCAGCGCCGCGCGGATCGGCGCTTCTCCCCCGTTCACGAAAAACCCGGCCAACGCGATCATTGCGACGGCGATCAGCAGCGGCAGGGCGACGTTTTGGCTCAGCGTGGCGGAGGATCGCGTGAGAAGGTCGGTGTAGACGAGGCTTCGGCGATCGAAGCCGTCATCGGCGATCGCCAGCATGTTCTTCGCCGTGTTGTAAGCAAGGTCGCCCATATGCTGGACGCTTCGCGGATCGAGGGAGGCGAGGTCGTCGTCGGGCGTGTGATAGTGCGACAAGCCTTCGATCACGGCGAAGTTCACGCCTCGATATCCGCGCGGCAGATAGATCGCCATGTCCGTTGAGTTCGGCAGCAATTCGTAAACGTCCGCCATCATCGAGTTCGCGACGGGCCGTTCCGCGCCGTCCATCACAGCTCGTATCATCGAGCCGTTCGGGCGGCTGGTTTCGAACATCGCCGCCGGGCCGCGGACGCCGCGCGCCTCGAGATTGATGACCGCGGCCGTCCTCGCCGCAAGGGGATCGCCCTGGGCGAAGGCGACCGCGCCGAGGAGGCCGAATTCCTCGCCGTCGGAGAAGAGGAACGTGACCGGCCGCTCGATCATGCGGTCGGAGAGAAGCGCGGCGATCTCGAGCATGACGGCGACGCCGATCCCATCGTCTGCGGCGCCCGGACTAACGATTTGGGAATCGTAATGGCTGGAAAGGACGATGGCCTCGCCGTCTTCCGGCCCGATCGAAAACACGACGTTACGCACCCTTGCGCAGGTGACCGAGGACCCGAACGGCGCTTCGCGGCAGGAGACGTCGTCGCGCACCTCGGCGGCGTGGCCGAGCGCGGCGATCTCTTCGAGAAGCCGCTCACGGACGGCGTCGTTCGCGGCGGTGTCGACCGGGTGGGGCGTTTCGTCTCCCAGAATCCGCGCCAGCCTCGCAAGCGCACGATCTGTGTTGAACGCCCCCTCTATGGCGTGGGCCCGCAGAGACGGCGGTTCGACCCATATCGACTTTGTCATCAGCGCGAGGAACAGGCCGGCCACGACGATGGCCTGGGTCCAACTTCGCCTGTCCCACGCCATTTCGTCCTCCCTCGATCCCCTTGAGAGACACCCCTCAGCCCGGCGCGCCTGTTCTCCGGATGAAGGCCACCGCCAACTCGTCCGCGCGCGCGTCTTTCAGCGCCGCGCAGAGTTCGATCAGCTCGATGCTTTGGTCAAGCGCCCGTTCATGCCCCGGAGCCAGCTCGCCCTTCTGGTCGAACAGCGATCGAAGCCCAGGGATGATCTCGGGTTCGCAGTAGCCGGCGGCGAGATAGGGCAGGCGCCGGGGCCACTGGCGCGGGATCTGCTCGAGAATGGCGTTGAAATTCTCGCCGAGCCAATTCCACGTCACATCGCGCGTCTCGGCCGCCGCCATCTGGCGCTCGATCAAACGATAGGTCTCCCGCGGACCGAGGACGCCCGACAGCGCGAGGTCCCGCACGTCCCATGCGAGCGCGAGATCTTTCGTCGCCGCCAGGGCGTCGACGCTCGCCGCGGCGAAGCGCGGATCGTCGAGCTCGTCGCGCAGGGTGACCAAACGATCGAAAAACGGGCGGCCAAGATCCTGGACCGCGATGGAGAGCGCCGGGGCGTAGAGGTCGGATGTGAGAGCGCTTGCGTCTCGCGGCTGCTCGAACCCCGCAAACCGCGCCGCGCGGGCCGAAAGAGCTTGGCGAAGGTCGTAGTCGTCGGCGACGGTTGCGAGGAACACTTCAAGTTCGGCTCGCAGAACAGACCCGTTTTCGTCGGCCGCCCGCGCCAAGGCCTCAAGGCGCGGGCGGTAAAGATCGACCAGGTAACGGTTCATCGCTTGGCGTCCATCGAAGTCCAAGAGAGCGGCGTAACGTTCGAAGGCGCGAAAGGGCGCGGTGATCACCTGACCGTCGTTGGAGGCGGCGGCGGCCTCGGCGATGGCGAGGAAGCTCTCGACGGCCGCTTCACCGCTCTCAAACGCGGCCACTGCGCTGTCCACGGCCGTCAGCGCCTCTGCGGCGCCGAGGCTCGGGAAGGCGTCGGCGAGGGCGCGCCAGCCGTCTTCCGTCATCCGCCAGCGGTAATACCCAGCGCCATCGGCGTTCGGCATCACCCAGTCCGGGCAGCCCTCGGCGCCCAGGGGAACGACCGCTTCCCGCTCTCGCAGCATCCGGCAGACGCGGCCGCGTCCGCCGCCTTGGCTGAATGCGGCGCAAAAGGGGATCGTCCAGGGGTCGCTCGCCCCGATGCGGGAGCCCAAGGGCCGATATCTCGCTTGGCGCACGCGCAGGCGCGGGCCGTCCTCGGCGGAACACGCCAATTCGACCGAGACCTCTGGCACGCCGGGGCGTTCGATGAAGCTGGAGAAGGCTTCGGCCAGGGCCGGCTCGCCCGTGACCTCGCCGATCGTTTCAAAAAACTGCCGCGCGTCGGCGACGCCGTCGGCATAGGTCGTGAGGTAGCGGCCGAGCGCCGGCCGAAAAACGTCCGCGCCGAAATAGGCGTCGGCCATCGCGATCACGGCCATGCCCTTTGAATAGGTGAGGGCGTTATAGGCGTTCCGGATATCGGCGTTGCGCGCAATCGGCTCCCGCACGGCCTGGGCGCTCGCGAGCGAGTCGAGCCGCATCGCGCCGAGGGCTGCGCTCGTCGCTTCGAGTTCGAACCCGCTATCGGGCTCGTAAATCGGCAGCGAAAGCGCCGTGCCCCAGGTGGCGAAGGCTTCCTTTAGCCAGAGATCGTCCCACCAGGGCGGGGTCACCAGATTGCCGAACCACATATGGGCGAGCTCGTGGGAATGGATGTTGAGGAGGCTGCGCCGCGCCGCCGGGCCGTCGGCGCCGGTGAGAAGAATGCGGGATTCCCGATATGTGATGGCGCCGGCGAGCTCGGTCGCCCCGCTGGGCCATTGCGGCGCGGCCACGATGTCGAGTTTTTGGTAGGGATAGGGGACGCCGAAGGCGGTCTCGAAAATCTCCACAAGCTTCGGCGTCGTTTCAAGCGCGTAGGCGAGATCGCCGCCCCGGCCGCGGCGCGCGACCCCGCGCATCGGGATCGTTTCGTCGCGGACCGCGTTCGGCTGCAGGCCGTCGGTTTCGACCACGTCGAAGGGGCCGACGGCGATCGAGAGAAGGTAGGTCGGCAACGGGCGCGTTTCGGCGAAGCGCACCGTTTCGAAGCCTGGATCGGCGGCGATGCGATCGATCTCCGGCGTATTGCCGATGGCGACATAGCCCTCCGGAACGGTCAGCGCGATCCGGAACGGGGTCTTGAATCGAGGCTCGTCGAAGGAGGGAAGGAAGCGGCGGGCCTGGATCGATTCGGACTTCGCAAGCGCATAGGCGTCGCCTTGTTCTTCGACCCGGAACAGGCCGGCCAGGATCGCGTCGAAATCCGCATCGTATCGGACGCGCAGGGTGATCTCGCCAGCGGGGATCTCTCGGCCGAACGCGACCCGCGAGACCCCCGATTGCAGCACCTCTTCATAACTCGCCGGCGCGAAGGCGCCGCCCGACTCTGCGATCTCTATGGCGGTCACGCGGATATCGTCGCCGTGCAGCCAAAGGTCGTCGGCGGGCGCGGCTAGGCGAACCGTCATCGTCACATCGCCGGAAAACGTCTCCGCTCTCGGATCGACGCGCAGCGCGACATCATAGAAAAGCGGTTCGGCGACATCTCCGAGCGCGCCAGCCGGCGCCTCGGCGGCGAGGGACGTGGGCACCGTGGGCGCCGCAGGCTCCGGGGGCGGCTCTTGCGCGCCGCAGCCGGCCAGCGCCACAAGGCCGGCCACAGCGCTCTCGATCCATCGAATCCCCATGGCCACGCTCCTTACCCGTCGGCGGGACTTTAGCCGACCGCCGGCTGGGCGCCAGGGGTGTGTTTCAGGGGCGCGCTCCGGCGGCGCGCTGCGGCGGCTTAAGCGGATTTCAAGAAATATCCGGTTCAGGTGACGCTCGCGGGAGGCGGATATGACAGACCAGGCGCGAAACGATTTACCGGCCAAGATCGCCCAAGCGGGGCGGATCTCTGTCGCCGAGGCGAGGCGGCTTCTCGCCGACATTTACAAGGACGGGGTCGTGGTCGAGGCCGAAGCGGCCTTGATGATCGATCTCAATCGCCGGATCGCAGGGGCCGATGC
>CAYYNG010000057.1:0-8808 GCA_964472435.1 uncultured Hyphomonadaceae bacterium
AGACATACATCAGAAGAAACGCTGACCAGACCCCAGCATTTCCATATCGCGGCGCAAGCCAAAGGTCGGTGAGGACATAGAGCACGGCGAAGATCAATCCCGCGTTCCTCAGCGCCGCGCCCTCGGTCGCGCCGATGAACACGCCGTCGAGCTGCCATGCGGGCGCGCCGAGGAGGGGGGCGGCTGCGCAAAACGGCAGATAGGCGAGAGCGGCGGCCCGCGCTTCGGGATCGGCCACCACGGCCGCGATGATCCACGACCCGCCGAAGTAATAGGATAGGGCGAACGCCGCGCCGAAGCCCATCGCAAGTTCGCGCGTCAGCCGCACAGCCCGGTTGAGGCGAGCGGGGGCCCGGGCGCCGACGGCTTCGCCAGTCTCCTTCTCAGCGACGAAGGCGAAGCTGTCGAGCACGAAGGCCGAGACGGTGATGAACTGCAACAGAACTTCGTTTCCAGCAAGCGCGGCGGTGCCGACCTGGGCGCCCGAATTAACGAACCAAGCGAACGCGAAGAGGAGCGCCAGCGTCCGGATCATGATGTCGCGGTTGGCGGCGAACATGGCGGCGAGCTTCGCCCGGTCGACCACCGCCGCGCGCGCGCCGAACCCGTCTCGTATCAGGACGAGGCCGAACACGAGCGCCGTCCACTCGGCGATCGCCGTGCCGGCCCCGATGCCTGCGGGCCCGAGGTCGAGCCCGGCGACAAACCACCAATCTAGAACGCCGTTCACCCCGTTCATCACGATCTGAAAGGCCAAGAGCGCACGGGTCCGCCCTTGGCCTAAGAGCGCGCCGGTGACGGCGTATCCCATCAGGAGCGCCGGCGCGCCCCAGATCCGGGCGTCGAAATACGCTTTCGAAAGCGCCTCCACCGCGGCCTCTGCTTCGATCGCCCTGAAGTCGACGGATTTAAGACCGGGCGATGCCAGGACGAGGGCCGCCCCAAGAGCCGCGCCGAAGACGAGGGCGCGCAAGAGGATCGCACGCACCTCGAGCGTGTCGGCCGCGCCGGCGGCTTGGGCGGTGAGGCCCGTCGTCGACATGCGGAGAAACCCAAAGCCCCAATAGATGAAGCTGAACGCCACCGACGCGACCGCCACCCCCGCGAGGTCGGCTTTGTCGCCGTGGAGCCCCATGACGACGGTATCGACGACGCCGGTCATCGCCGTCGCCGCCTGGGCGAGGACGATCGGCCAAGCGAGGGAGAGAACGCGGGCGCGGGTGAGGGGGGTCATGCCCGCTCCTTAGGCAGGACCGACGCCCGAGGCCAGCGCTTCGAATTGCGGCGGTGTTGTGGCGGGCCGGCAAGCCTCCTATCCTGCCGCCGACATAAGAGATGGGAGCGACGGCATGAGGAAAGTCTTAGCGGCGGCGACGGCGATCGGCCTCGTATTTTGCGGCTCGGGCCCGGCGGGCGCGCAGGCGGCGGCCGAGGCGGTCGAACGAATTTACATTCATGCAGGCAAAGTGCTGGCGGTCCCGGGGGAGGGATATCTCAACCGGCGCACGATCATTATCGAGGACGGCCGCATCAGCCAGATTGCGCCGGGTTTTCAAAGCCCGGCCGAGGGCGCGGAGCTGATCGATCTCAAAGAGCATTTCGTGCTGCCAGGGCTCATCGACAGTCATGTCCACCTGCTCAATGAGCGCGGCCCCGACACGCGGCTGCAGCCTTTCACGCTGACCGAAGCGGACGCGGCCTTTAACGGGGCGGAGCATGCGCGGCGGACGCTGATGGCCGGCTTTACGACGGTTCAGGACGTCGGCGGCTCAGCGGAGGCGATCTTCGCGCTGCGGCGGGCGGCGAACGCCGGCATGATCCCGGCCCCGCGGATTCGCGCCTCGGGCCCGTCGGTCTCGGTCACCGGCGGACACGGCGACGTCAACGGCTATAATCCAGATATACTCGACGCTTTCACAGATCCCAGCACGTGCAACGGCGCCGAGGACTGCCGACGGGCCACGCGGTATAACATCCGTCGCGGCGCCGACCTGATCAAAATCACGGCGACGGGCGGGGTGCTGTCAAACACCGCCGCCGGCCTGGGACAACAGATTTTCGACGACGAGCTGGAGGCCATCGTCGCATCGGCCACGTCCATGGGCCGCCGGGTCACCGCCCATGCCCATGGCGAAGACGGCATCAACGCCGCCCTGCGGGCCGGCGTCTCCTCGATCGAGCATGGGACCTATCTCTCTGAGGAAAGCATCGCGCTCTTCAATGAGACCGGCGCCGTGCTGGTGCCCACGGTGCTCGCGGGGGCGACCGTTACGGGTTGGGCCGATGAGCCCTGGCTGCCGGAGCCTTCCCGCATCAAGGCGGCTGAGATCGGCCCGCTCCTCATCGATACCCTGCGGCGGGCGCGCGAAGGCGGGGTCACCGTCGCCTTCGGCACCGACACCGGCGTCTCGCGCCATGGCGACAATGCCGACGAGTTCGCGCTGATGGTCGAGGCGGGGTATTCCCCGGAAGAGGCGATCCGCACGGCGACCGTCGTCGCCTCGGCCCATGTTGAAATGGCCGACGATATCGGCACGCTGGAGCCAGGCAAGTTCGCCGACCTGATCGCGCTCGACGGCGATCCGCTCGAGAACGTCGCCGAGCTTGAGGATGTCGATTTCGTCATGCGCGGCGGCGTGGTGTACAAATCCGAGTAGCCGAACCGGGCGTAACGAGCAGGCCCCGGCAGTTCCGCCGGTGCGTATTCGGAGCCAGACATGCGCGCCCTTCTCGCAGCCACCACCGTTCTCGCCAGCCCGTTCGCCGCCCAGGCGGTGGAGGAGCCCGACCATGAGGTTCTTGTGAAGGATGGGCGGTTCGAAGTGCGCGCCTACGGGCCCATGATCACCGCCGCCGTCGAGGTTGAAGCCGATCAAGGCGACGCGCCGGGCGCGGGCTTCCGACCCTTGGCCGATTATATTTTCGGCGACAACACGACCGAAGCCGATATCGACATGACGGCGCCGGTCACCCAGACCGCGACCTCGGCGAAAATTGAAATGACCGCGCCCGTGACGCAAACGCAATCCGGCGACCCGGACCGGTGGACCATCGCCTTTGTGATGCCGGAGGAATGGACGCTCGATACGTTGCCTCGGCCGCTCGACCCGGAGGTCTCAATCACCGAACAGCCCACGCGAAGGGTCGCCGTCATTCGATTTAATGGGCGGGCGAGGCCTGCGTCCCAGGCGCGGCGCGAAGCCGAACTCTTGGAGTGGATCGCAGCCCGCGGATACGAAATCGCCGGCCAGGCGACCTACGCCTATTACGATCCGCCCTGGACGCTGGGCCCGTTTCGGCGGAACGAGGTGATGATTCCAATTAACTCAGCGGACTAGCGCGCCGAACCCTGGGCGGGCGCGCCGACGCCGGGCAGGGTCGGCAAAAACCCGTCGGGTAGAGTGTCGTTCTCAAATGCGATGTTCATCGCGTCGGCCTCGGCGCGGTCTTCGAGCACGTCATAGGCCGCCTCTATGAGGTCTTCGACATGGTCGTTGCGGACCCGGGAGGAGCTGCCGCCGAGCATCACCGCGATCACCCGCCGTCCGCTCCGCTCCGCCGAGGCCATCAGATTGTAGCCGGAGGCGCGGATATAGCCCGTCTTCAAGCCGTCGACGCCGTCGACCGTGCCGAGCAGTTCGTTATGGTTTTTGTAGGTGCGCGAGCCCCAGGTGAAGCGGCGCGTCGAGAAGTGGTGGTAGTAATCGCCGTGATTGTCGATCATCGCCTCGGCAAGGCGCGCCATATCGCGAGCGGTGGAGACTTGGCGGGGATCGGGGAGCCCGGACGCGTTGTAGAACCGTGTGTTTTCAAGTCCCAATAGCGCAGCCTTCACCGTCATCAGGGCGGCGAACCGCTCCTCCGATCCGCCCAAACGCTCGGCGACGACGACCGCGACATCGTTTGCAGACTTCGTCACCAGCGCGTCGATGGCGTCGGCCACCGAAATCGTGGAACCAGCGCGGAGCCTCAAGTTGGACGGCGGTTGGGAGGCCGCGTTGCGCGAGACCGGCAGGCGCTCGTCCAGCGTGATATCCCCCATCCGCATCGCGTCGAACAGGATATAAAGGGTCATCACCTTTGTAAGGGAGGCGGGATAACGAGCGGCGTCGGCATGGCGCGCGTGGAGCACTTCATCAGTGTCGGCGGCGACAACGATCGACGCATATCGCTCGGCGAAAGCGGCCGGGGCGAGCAAGAGCGCCGCGGCGACAGCTGAAAGCACGGCTCGGAACGAGAAGGGCGTTCGATTAGCGGGCACGGGAGGCTCTCTCCATTGACGTCGTCGACTATCTGTCTTTGCAATCTAGCAGCCAGTTCAATATCGCCAATTCGCCTTAACCGCACATTAACCTCACGTCTGCGTTTATTGTGCGGTGCACAAAAATCTTGCATCTGCGAAAGAGTCTGCTATTTTTGTGGCGAAGTCAGCAGCGGAGCGCGTCATGGCCAAGTCGAACGGAACGTCATCTACTGGAACCGCCGGAATGGAAGGGGCGGGCCCGGCCGCCATGAAGGAAGGTATCGATCGCGTGATGTCGCTCGCCGGCGAAGCGGGTGAAATCGGTCGCGGGAATATCGAGGCTTTCATGGAAAGCGCGAAGATCGCCGGCAAGGGCGCTGAAGAGATCAACACCCGCGCCTTCGGTTACATGCAAAGTTCTATGGAGAACGGCATGGAGGCGGCGCGCGCCATCACATCGGCCAAAACGGTCCAGGAAGCGATGGAGCTTCAGGCTGAATTCGCCAAATCCGCGTTCGAGCGTTACGTCTCCGAGTTCAGCGCGATGACGTCGATGATGACGTCGACGATCCGCGAGTCGCTCGAGCCGCTCCACTCGCGCACCGGCGAAGTGGTTGAAAAGCTGCAGGCGTCGACCTAAACTTCTGTCTGTAGAGTTTGTTGCGTAAGGAAGAAGGGCCGGCTGTTCAGCTGGCTCTTCTTTTTTATCCGGTCCGACGGTGGCCGCGCCGTGCGCCCATGCTAAGTCTGCGGCCATGAAGAGCTTTATCGATTTCGCCGGACTAAAACGGCCAAGCTCGCCAAACACCTATTTGGCCGCCCCGCCCGGGCTCTGCGCCAATGCGTCGCCGGACGACCTGACGCCCCCCGTCGCGATGCCTGCCGCCGATGTGTTCAAGGTGCTCGAGGCCCATGTCGGCGATCTCGACGGCGCCCAAGATCTCACGTCTGATCCGAGCGACCTCCGTCTCGCGTTCGTCGCCGTCACCGCTCTCCTACGGTTCAAGGACGATGTCGACATCGCCGTTTTCCCACGCGACGACGGGCAGGCCGACGTGGCGATCTATTCGAGGTCTCGGATCGGCTATTCCGATCTCGGCGCGAACGCAAAGCGGGGGCGCGCATTGCTCGCATGGCTTGGCGAGCAGGAAGTCAAGGCTTGAAAGCCCTCGGCCAGCGCGCCAGGCTTATAACATCCGTTAATCAGCCTATCTTACCGTCATGTTCTTACCCGACCTCATCCAACCGCTCGCCGCCGGCTCGCCGCCTGGCGCGCCCGGGGGCGGCGATGATCAGAATATAGGCATCGCGACCAAAACCCGGACGAGGACGAAAAAACCCTCGCTCTACCGCGTGTTGATCTTGAACGATGACTACACGCCGATGGAGTTCGTCGTTTTCGTGCTGGAGCGGTTTTTCAATATGAACCGGGAGCAAGCCACGCGGGTCATGTTGCATGTCCACAATCATGGCGTCGGGGTCTGCGGCGTCTTCACCTATGAAGTCGCTGAAACCAAGGTCGCCCAGGTGCTCGATCTCGCAAAACGTAACGAGCATCCTTTGCAATGCACTATGGAAAGGGAAGACTAGACCGTGCCGTCACTCACACCGAGCTTAGAGTCCGCCCTCGAAAAAGCCCTCGCCCATGCCGGCGATCGCGACCAGGAATATGCGACCCTCGAGCACCTTCTGCTTGCTTTGATCGACGATACCGACGCCGCCGAAGTGATGAGCGCGTGCAAGGTGGACCTCGAGAAGCTGAGGACCGATCTCACCCGCTATGTCGACGAGGAGCTTTCCGGGCTGGTCGTCGACAGCGGCGACGCCGGCGTGCAGCCGACGGCGGGATTTCAGCGCGTTGTTCAACGTGCGATCCTGCATGTCGACAGTTCGGGGCGGGACGAGGTGACGGGCGCCAACGTCCTCATATCGATCTTTTCCGAGCGGGAAAGCCACGCCGCCTACTTCCTGCAAGAGCAGGACATGACACGCTACGACGCCGTGAATTACATCTCCCACGGGGTCGCCAAACAGGCGGGTATGTCGCGGTCCAAACCGGTTCGCGGGGCGGCTGAAGACGAGGGTGAACAGACGAAATCCGGATCCGAAGCGCTCGAAGCCTACTGCATCAATCTCAATGAGAAGGCGCGGCAAGGCAAGATCGACCCGCTGATCGGCCGCGACAAAGAAATCGAGCGCTGCATCGAGGTTCTGTGCCGGCGACAGAAAAACAATCCGATCCTGGTCGGCGATCCCGGCGTTGGCAAAACCGCGATCGCCGAGGGGCTTGCGAAAAAAATCGTCGACGGCGAAGCGCCAGAGATTCTCGACGAGGCCGTGATCTGGGCGCTCGATATGGGCGCGCTGCTGGCCGGCACGCGCTATCGCGGCGATTTCGAAGAGCGACTCAAAGCCGTGATGTCGGAGATGGAGCAACAGGAGAAAGGCATCCTGTTCATCGACGAGATCCATACCGTGATCGGCGCCGGAGCCACTTCCGGGGGCGCCATGGACGCGTCGAACCTCTTAAAGCCGGCGCTGCAGAACGGCGGTCTCCGGTGCATGGGGTCGACGACCTTCAAAGAGTACAAGCAGCACTTCGAGAAGGATCGGGCGCTCGCCCGACGATTCCGTAAGATCGATGTGGTCGAACCCACCGTGCCGGACGCGGTGAAGATCCTCCTCGGCCTCAAGCCGAAATTCGAAGAGTTCCACGGCCTTCGCTATACCAATGAGGCGATCAAATCGGCCGTAGAGCTATCGGCGCGGTACATCACCGATCGCCGCCTGCCGGATAAGGCCATCGACGTGATCGACGAGGCCGGCGCGACTCAATGGTTGCTGCCTCAAGCCAAGCGCCGCAAACAAGTCGGCGTCAAGGACATCGAGGCGATCGTCGCGAAAATCGCGCGGATCCCCCCGAAACAGGTCACGAAGGACGACGCGAGCCAGCTGCAAAGCCTCGAGACGGATCTCAAACGCGTCGTCTTCGGTCAAAATTTCGCGATCGAAGCGCTCTCCTCATCGATCAAGCTCGCACGCGCCGGCCTGCGCGAGCCGAACAAGCCGATCGGCAGCTACCTCTTCTCCGGGCCGACAGGCGTCGGCAAGACCGAAGTCGCGCGCCAGCTCGCCTCCATCATGGGCGTCGAGCTTCTCCGGTTCGACATGTCGGAATACATGGAGCGCCACACGGTCTCTCGCCTTATCGGCGCGCCTCCGGGCTATGTCGGCTACGACCAGGGCGGCCTCCTCACCGACGGCGTCGACCAGCATCCGCACTGCGTGCTTCTGCTCGACGAGATCGAGAAGGCGCACCCTGAGCTCTTCAACATCCTTCTCCAAGTTATGGACAACGGCACGCTCACCGACGCGAACGGCCGCAAAGTCGATTTTCGGAATGTCATATTGATCATGACCACGAACGCCGGCGCCTCGGACGCCATGAAAAACGTCATCGGCTTCGGCCGCGCGGGCCGGAAGGACGACGAGCAGGACGAGGCGCTGAAGCGGCTCTTTACGCCGGAGTTCCGCAACCGTCTTGATTCGATCATTCCGTTCGCCGGCCTCTCCCCGGAGATCATCGAGCGGGTGGTCGAAAAGTTCGTGCTGCAGCTTGAAGCGCAGCTCGCTGATCGGAACGTGACCATCGAGCTTTCAGACGCGGCGCGGGCCTGGCTCGCCGAACGCGGCTTCGACCCCGACAATGGCGCGCGGCCGCTCGCCCGCGTGATCCAAGAGCACGTCAAGAAGCCCATGGCGGAGGAGCTGCTCTTCGGAAAGCTCGCCAAGGGCGGGGCGGTGAAGGTCGATGTCGACAAGAAGGACAAGGAAAAGCTCGCCTTCAAATATGTCGAAGACAAGATCGCAAAACCCAAAACCGAGGCCGAAGGCGGCGCGCCCGAGACGGTTTAAAGCAAGTTCGGAGCAAACGGAATCGTTTGCGAACGGAGACTTGCGCCCAAACAAGGACCTCGAGCGACGGTCTGGAGCGTAACGAAAGACCGACGGTTTAGGCCCCGGCGATCGACGAGGCACGGAAACGAAAAGGCCGCCCCTGGGGGCGGCCTCCGTGAGCCGGTTCGGCTCTTGGATTTGGCGGGCCGTTATCGGCCCGGCCGTTGTCTCTTAGGCTGCGGCGAGAGGCTGCTCCACGCTGAAACCTTCAGAGACGAACCCAATCGCCTTACCTGGTTTCTCACTTGACATTGGATCACCTCCTTTCTGCTGTTGAAAGATGCGCCGGCGGCCTTGCGCCGACTTCGTCATTAAAACGGGAGTCATGGTGAAGGAAAGGTGAATCTTCCGAGAGTTGAAGGGATTTGAGCCGCCTGGGCGCGGAACCGGAACAAAGGGTGCCGCGCCGTCGGAGACGTTACGCCGCGGCTAGTATCCCGACGCGATCACGCCCACCGCGAGCCCGATGATCGCGCCCGTGGCGACCGAGGCGAGCACGGCGTCGCCATAGCCGCGGTCATAGACCCAGCAATAGCCTCGCGGCGGGTCGTAGAGACCGTAGGCGAGGTAGTTGTCGATCACGATCGAGCGCCGGCCGAAAGCGTAGC
>CAYYNG010000058.1:0-8759 GCA_964472435.1 uncultured Hyphomonadaceae bacterium
GTTCCGTCCGCGGCCGCCACCTCTTGATAGTTCGGACTGAAGGGGTAGCCTGAAAGACCGGCGAAACACTCATCGGGGGTGCGCAACACGTCCATGGCGGACTCCTTCTATATTCCTAATCGCTATCAATTGGCACTGTGTGCGTCAATTTCAGGCGCTTAGCGACGTGCGGACGCTCACGACCCTATGACCGATCCCGAAACGAAGAGATTTCCGTCCCAACGGCTCAGCCTGTCCTATGTCGAATGGGGTCGGGCGGACGCCCCGCTCCTCCTTCTTGTCCATGGCGGGCGGGATCAGAAGCGCAGCTGGGACTGGACGGCCCGCGCCCTCGCCGACCGATACCGCGTGATCGCCCACGATCTACGCGGCCATGGCGATAGCGACCGGGTCTCGGACGGCGACTATGGCGTAATGGACCATGTCTACGATCTCGCCTCATTGGTCGACCATCTCGGTGACGGATCGGTGATCCTTCTCGGCCACTCGCTCGGCGGCAACATCGTGCTCCGGTATACCGGGCTTTTCCCGGAGCGGGTCTCGAAACTGGTGGCGATCGAGGGGCTCGGCCCCTCGCCTGGAATGCTGGCCGAACGCCAAGCGGTCCCGATCGAGACCCGGGCACGGGAATGGATCGACCAGCGCCGCACGCTGAGCACGCGCAGCGCCCGGGCCATGGCCTCGCCCGAGGAGGCCTACGAGCGCATGAAAGCGGCCCACGGCCACCTGAAAGAGGATCAGCTCCGCCACCTCGCCGAAACCGGCGCCCGGGCGAACGCGGACGGAACCTATCGCTGGGCCTATGACCCCGCCGTGCTCGGCCGCTCGCCCAGTGATATTTCCCATGACGATTTCGTCCGGCTCTGGACCCGCATTCCCTGCCCTGTCTGGCTCGTCTACGGCGCGGAGAGCTGGGCCTCGAACCCGGCCGAAGACGGCCGCGCCCGGCATTTCCAGAACGCCGAGGTCACGATCGTCGAGAACGCCGGCCATTGGGTCCACCACGATCAGTTTGAGACGTTTGCGACGGGCCTGAGCGCGTTCCTGGAATGACCCTCAGGATCGATAATCGGACCGCGCGCCGGCTGTGGCTCGCGACCAATGGCTTAGCCGGCTCGATTGGTGGCCGGCTAACCAGGGCGGGACTAGCGGAGATCATCGACCAACTCGGCTTCGTGCAGCTCGATACCGTCCGCGTCGTCGCGCGCGCCCACGACCACATCCTCTGGAGCCGCAACCGCGCCTATCGCGAACCGATGCTGTGGAAGCTGCTCGCAGACGATCGCGCGGTGTTCGAACACTTCACCCACGACGCATCGATCCTGCCAATGTCGGTCCACCCCTACTGGACCCGGCAATATCGGCGGCTTGAAGCGGCGACCCTAGGCGGGCTTTGGGGCGCGAGCGTGCCGCCGCCGGAGGTCCGCGCCAGCTACCGCCAGCGCATCGCCGAGCAAGGCCCGCTGAGCGTCAAAGACTTCGCCCCCGAGGCCCCCCAGAACCGCGACGCCTGGAAACGAACGACCCACAAAGCTGGCCTCGATCATATGTGGTACGCGGGCGAGCTCGCCACCGCGCACCGCCGGAACTTCGTCAAATTCTACGATCTCGCCGACCGGGTGATCCCGGCTTCAGTGGTCGAGGCGGAAGTCGGCGATGCGGCCCAGGTGGACTGGCTCTGCCGCAACGCCCTCGCCCGTTTGGGCTTTGCGACCGAAGGCGAGGTCCAACGGTTCTGGAACGCGGCGAGCTTGGCCGAGGTCAGAGCTTGGACCAATGCAAATAGGGGCGATCTCGTCCCCGTCGAAATCGGGACTGCTGAAAAGACGTGGACGGCGGCCTTCGCCCCGCCGGATATCGAGACGCGTCTCGCAGGCCTGCCGCCGCTTGGCGGACGGCTTCGGATCTTGAACCCGTTCGACCCCGCGATCCGGGACCGCGACCGGTTGAAACGCCTATTCGGGTTCGATTATCGCATCGAGATCTTCACCCCCGCCGAGAAGCGTCGATACGGCTATTACGTCTTTCCTTTGCTTGAGGGCGACCGGTTTGTCGGCCGGATCGAGGCGAAAGCGGACCGGAAAGCAGGCGTCCTTGCCGTCGATCGTCTTTGGCGCGAGCCAGGTGTGCGCCCGTCCATCGCGCGAGCGGAGAAACTGGAGGTGGAGCTCCAGCGCTTCGGCCGCCTCGCCGGGGTGGAGCAGGTTGTTTGGAGAGCCGATCGGGCCGACCGGATCTAGGGCGCCGCGCGCCATCCAACCCCTTCGAGAAGGGCCCAGGTTTCGTAGAGCGGCAGGCCGACGACCGCGGAGTAAGATCCATTGAGATCGATGACGAAGCCGCCCGCGCGGCCCTGGATGGCGTAGCCGCCGGCCTTTCCAACCCACTCGCCGCTCTGGATATAGCCGTCGATTTCAGGTGCGGTGAGGCGTTTGAAGCGGACCCTCGTCGTCACCAGCCGGGAGCGGATCCTGCCGTCCGACGCTCGCACGGCGACGCCTGTGTGGACTTGGTGCGTTCGGCCCGATAGCAGGTCAAGACACTTGCGCGCGTCGTCTTCTTGTTCAGTCTTGGGCAAGCTGCGCCGGCCGCAAGCGACGACGGTGTCGGCCGCAAGCACGATCGTTTGGGTCTCCGATGGCGCGGCGGACGCTTTGTCTTCAGCGAGCCGCAAAGCCAAGCGTCGCGGCGTCTCGTCCTTGCGCGGGGTTTCATCGATGTCGGAGGGGCGGACCGCGTCAGGCGCGATCCCGATCTGGTCCAAAAGCGCCAAACGCCGCGGACTGGCGCTCGCAAGAACGAGCTGCGCCCGCGCGGAATCCGGCATGCTTATTTGTAGCGGAATGTGATCCGACCCTTGGTCAGATCGTAAGGGGTCATCTCAACCTGAACGGTGTCGCCGGTCAGAACGCGGATGCGATTTTTACGCATCTTGCCCGAAGTATGGGCGATGATCTCGTGATCGTTCTCAAGTTTTACGCGAAACGTCGCGTTTGGCAGAAGTTCGACGACAGTGCCGTTGAACTCCAGCAATTCTTCCTTCGCCATAGGCGCTCCTTCAAAAACGCGGACGAGGTTGTCCGCGACGTCTATATGGGTCGGTTCGTCCGCGCCGTCACCTGTCCTGCTGCCGCGCCGAGGTCAAGCGCCGGTTCGGCCAGACTTGCCATGGAGCGCGCAAATAAGGGTGAAGAGGCGCCGGGTCGTGTCGAAATCCGTCTCGATCTTGCCTTTCAGACGCTCGGCCAGCAGTTCCGAGCCCTCGTTGTGCAGCCCGCGTCGGGCCATATCTATGGCTTCGATCTGCATGGCGGTCGAGTTTCGGATCGCCTCGTAATAGCTCTCGCAGATCATAAAGTAGTCTCGGATGATGCCCCGAAACGGCGACATTGAAAGGATGAAGGCATGCACGGCCTCATCCCCCTCGTCCCGCACATCAAACACTAAGCGCCGGTCCTGGGACGAGAGCTTCAATTTATAAGGCCCGCCGTCATGGCCTTCGACGCCGAACGTGTTCTCCTCGATGAGATCAAAGATGGCCACGCGCCGCTCGTGCTCGCCCTCGGCGCCGGAGGCGGCCAACGTCTCATCGTCGATATCGACGGAGCCGAGGCGGCGCTCACCCATTGTCCTCGGGCCGGCGGATGGAGATAGCGCGGGCATGGGCGGGCAGCCCTTCGGCCTCCGCCAGCTTTAACGCGGCGGCGGCCAGCGCTTCAAAGCCGGCCTGATCCGCCTTTTGAACTGAAATGCGTTTTAGAAAATCGAACAAGCCAAGCCCCGACGCGAACCGCGCCGCCCGCGCCGTCGGCAGCACATGGTTTGATCCCGTCACATAATCCCCAAGCGCTTCCGGCAGCCACCGCCCCAGAAAGACGGCTCCCGCGTGCCGAACGGCGGGCAAGAGCGCGTCCGGATCCTCAACCGACAAAACGAGGTGCTCTGGCGCAACGAGATTGGCGATCTCCACGGCCCGCGAGAGGTCGGGAGCGGCGATCAGCGCACCGTGGGCCGCCCATGCCGCCGCCGCGCGCTCCATCGTGAGAAGTTCCGGCAGCTGCGCCTCGACCGCCGCAGCGACCGCGTCGGCGAAGTCCTCGTCATCGGTGATCAGGATCGACTGGGAGGCGGCGTCATGCTCGGACTGGGAGAGAAGATCCGCGGCAACCCAATCCGGGTTCGAACCGGCGTCCGCGATAATGCAAATCTCCGAGGGACCGGCGATCGTATCGATCCCGACATGGCCGAACACCTGCCGTTTGGCCTCGGCGACATAGGCGTTGCCCGGCCCGACGATCTTGTCGACCGGCGCCAGGCGGCCAGCGCCATAGGCGAGCGCTGCGGCGGCCTGCGCGCCCCCGACGGGATAGTATTCATCAACCTCGGCCTTGAGCGCCGCATAGGCGACAGCCGAAGAGAGTTGCCCGCCCGGGGCCGGTGCGACCATGACCACCCGTTCGACCCCGGCGATTTTCGCCGGAACGGCGTTCATCAAAACCGAGCTTGGATAGCTGGCGAGCCCACCAGGCACATAGACGCCGACGCTTTCGAGCGCGGTCCAGCGCCAACCGAGCTCCAAGCCGGCTGCGTCTCGGAATGTGTGCGGCTCGGGCCGATGGGCGGCGTGGTAGGCGGCGATGCGGTCATGGGCGAAATCGATCGCTGCGCGGAGGTCGTCCGGGCATCCCGCGGCCAGAACGTGCAGATCGACATTGTCAGACCGTAAAGTCGCGGGATCGAGAACCAGCCGGTCGAGTTTCGAGGTGTGCTCGGCCACAGCGGATCCGCCGCGCGCCCGCACATCGTCCACAATGGCCCGCACCACCTCAGCCACATCGTCGGCGGCCCCCCGCGGCTCGGCGAGAAACGCCCCGAACGAAGCGGCGAAGCTCGGCGACGCTGCATTAAACCGCCGAGCCGTCATTTCCGTCCCCGCTCATGGTCCGGTCGCCGCGGCGTCGACCAGGTCAAGCCCGTATCCAACAAGGTCACGTCGAGACATTCGACCTCCAGCGCGATCTCTCCGTCGCCAGCGAACAGCAGCGTGACCGTGCCTTCCGGCGGCGTCTCCCCGGGTTCGAACGACACTGTGAGCAGCGAAACCACCATTTCGGGGTCCGCCTAGGTCAGCCCCCGGGCGCGCGCCTTACGAACGCCGTCGACGGCCAAAAGCGCCCTCACCCGCTCGTACCGCTGGGACGAACGGCCGCCGTCCAGCTCCCAGCGGAACCGATTCATCGCCACTGTAAACCGCCGCCGGCGGGCATCGAATGCGACATCGCCGACCTGCGCGACGGCGTCCTGGACCGCAGCGGCGATAACCGGCATGTCGTCGGCCGTCTCTGCGACGAGCCGCAAACCCTCGGTGCTTGGTTCCGCCATCTGCGCCCCGTTCCGCCGCAACCTACTCCGCGGCGCGCCGCACGTCCGCGCCACAACCGCTGAGCTTGTCTTCCAGCCGCTCAAAGCCGCGGTCAAGATGGTAGATCCGGTTCACCACCGTCTCGCCCTGAGCGACAAGGCCGGCGATCACAAGCGAGACCGACGCGCGGAGGTCGGTGGCCATCACGGGCGCCCCTTTCAGCTCCCGCACGCCGGTCACCACCGCTTCATTGCCTCGAATGGCGATATCCGCCCCCAGGCGCATCAATTCCGGGGCATGCATGAACCGGTTTTCGAAGATCGTTTCGCGCACCGTCGACGCGCCCTGCGCAGTGGTCATCAGGGCCATGAACTGCGCTTGGAGGTCGGTTGGAAAGCCTGGATACGGCCGCGTTTCAATATCGACCGCCGAAAGCGCCGCGCCGTTCCGCCGGATCGCAACGCACCGATCGGCGGCGTCCACCTCGGCGCCAGCCATGCGCAAACGCTCCCAGAGCGCCTCGAGCGCGGCGACGGGCGCGCCTTCGAGGGCGACCTCCCCGCCCGCTGCGGCCGCGGCGATGGCGTAGGTGCCGGCCTCGATCCGATCCGCCATCACCGCGTAATCCGCACCCGATAGCGCGGCGACGCCCGCAATGCGGATCTCCGGCGTGCCGGCTCCCTCGACCTGCGCGCCCATGGCGTTAAGGCAGGCCGCGAGATCGGCGATCTCGGGCTCGCAGGCGGCGTTCTCAAGCACGGTCTCGCCCCGCGCCAGGGTCGCCGCCAACATGGCGTGTTCGGTGGCCCCGACGGACTGGAAGGGAAACGCGACCCGAGCGCCCTTAAGGCCGTGGATCGCGGCGGCTTTCACATAGCCGTCCTCGATCGCGATATCGGCCCCCATGGCTTCAAAGGCTTTGAGGTGGAGATCGACGGGCCGCGCGCCGATCGCGCAACCGCCCGGCAGAGACACCGTCGCATGGCCGATGCGTGCGAGCAGCGGGCCAAGCACATTGAAGCTCGCCCGCATCTTTCGAACCTGCTCATAGGGCGCGATGGTCGAGCTGATCGACGCGGCGTTCAGCCGGCAAACGCTCTCACCTTGCGGCCAATAGACCTCGACCCCCAAAGAGCCAAGCAGCTGAGAGAAGAACCGCGTGTCCGCGAGGTTCGGCATGTTTGAAAGCGCGAGCGGCTTATTGGTGAGAAGCGCCGCCGCCATGAGTTTCAGCGCCGAGTTCTTCGCGCCCGAAATCGGGATCACGCCCTCGAGCGGCCGGCCGCCCTTGATGATCAGTCTGTCCATGGGGTGAGAGCGATAAAGCCCGCCCGCGGCGAGGCCAAGGCCGAATTACGGCGCGCCCTTGCAAAAGACCCTAGCCATCGTCTTTCGGTCCTCTCTCGGCCGGCGCGGGGGCCTCCGGACCTCGCCGCGCCGCCGCTTTGCGCCGCCTGAGGTTCGCCCGGAGCGCTTCGCCGCGCCGCGCCTTGCGCTTAGCGGCCTCGTCCTTTCCATCCGCCATTCCAACCTCCTGAAAACGGACTTTTCATCCCGTCCGGGTTACGTTAAGCCCCGGCAGCTTGGCGAAAAGCGCCGCAGTAGCTCAGTGGTAGAGCGCGTCATTGGTAATGACGAGGTCGAGAGTTCAATTCTCTCCTGCGGCACCACGCCCAAAGCGCGGCCCGGCCGGGGGGCTAAGGTCCGGCTCGCAGCGCTCTGAACACAGCCACCTGGGCCAGCGCAATCTCCGTTTCGATGGCCGCGCGCTGCAGGGACGCATCAAGCGCGCGGGCTTCCGCATCCAGCACTTGAAGGAAGTCGGAGCGGCCGTTTTCGAAGCGGATCCGCGAGAGGCCCGCCGCTTCGGCGCTGGCCGTCTCCGCCTCTTTCAGAAAGACGATCTGCTCCTGCAGACGCGCTTGAGCGTTGAGCGCGGTTTCGATCTCGGCCAGCGCGGTCAGCACCGTTTGTTCATAGTCGGCGAACGCCGCAGCCGCCTCGGCGTTCGCAGCGTCGATGCGGTTCCTCGCGCGCAGGAGATCGGTCAAAGACCACGAGATCGAGGGGCCGACATTGAACGCCAGCGCGGGCGGCAAGGTCAGCGCGCTGAACCCGTCCGCCTCCACAGACACCCCGCCCAAAAGGTCGACCCGGGGGAACGCCGTCGCCACTTCAAGCCCGACCACGTTCGACGCAGCGGCGAGGGCGCGCTCGCTCGCCGCGATATCAGGACGCCGGCGCAGAAGATCCGCTGGATCGCCGATGCGCAGGGGGTCCGTGACCATCGGCAAAGCCTGGGGCGCGCCGGCAAGATCGGCGACCGCGGCCGGCGTCTCGCCGATCAAAACGGCGAGGGTGTTGGCGGCCGAGACGACGGCCGCGCGGAGCGGCGGGATCGCCGAGCGCGTGGTGGCGAGCTGCGCACGGGCCTGCTCGACATCAAGGTCGGTCCCACGGCCTGCGTCGCGGATCACCTCGGTCAAACCGAGCGTTTGGGCCTGGACATCGGCGTTGCGCCGGGCCACCGCCAATTGCGCCTGCGCCCCGCGCATTTGCAGATAGGCGTCGGCGGTGTCGGCGGCGATCACCGCCTGAAGATCGCGCAGCATCGCTTCGGCGGCCGCGCTTTGGGCGTCGGCGATCCGGATCGTTCGCGTCACCCGTCCGAACAAATCGACCTCGTAGGCCGCGGCGCCGCCGAAGGAGACCAGGCTCACATTCGGCAATCGCTCGTCGCCTGCGAAGGGCGAGGCCGCAGCGGCGAACCGGGTTTCCTGGGCCGTCGCCGTCAGCGTATCGGTCGGCAAGCGGTTCTGACGCGCAAGGCCGCGCTCCGCCCGCGCCGCGGCGAGGTTCGCCGCCGCCGCCGCAAGGGTGCGGTTGTTCCCAGCGCTTCGGGCGACAAGATCGTTCAGCGCCGGGTCGGCGAAGGCGGTCCACCATTCTGCGAGGGGCGAAGCGGCGTCATACCCTTCCCCGTAGACGAACGCGTCGGTCGCCAGCGCCGCCCGCTCCGGCGGCTCATAGTCAGGGCCAACCGTCAAACAGCCGCCCAACAGGGTCGCCGCCACCACGGCCGCACTGAGGCGGATCATTCCGCGGCCTCCGGCAAGGCAGGCTCTGCGGCCGGCCCCTCCGCCGCCCGGTCCCGCGCGGGCCAGCGGGCGAGCACGTAGAAGACCGGGGTCAGCAACAACCCGAACAACGTCACGCCAAGCATGCCGGAGAAAACGACGACGCCGAGGGCCTGGCGCATCTCCGCGCCAGCGCCGGTGGCGAGGACCAGCGGCACGACCCCAAGAATAAAAGCGAACGCCGTCATTAGAATGGGGCGAAGGCGCAGGCGCGCGGACTCAGCCGCCGCCGCAAAACGGTCGAGACCATGGTCGTCTTC
>CAYYNG010000059.1:0-8758 GCA_964472435.1 uncultured Hyphomonadaceae bacterium
CGTGTTGACAAAGACAAGGGCGAGGGTCGCGGCTTTGATCGCCTCGTAGACCTCCGGTACGGCGAAGCGACCTGAGTGCCCCGACCAGGGGATCCGCTCCCGCGAGACGAGGATTGAGACGTCCGCATCAACGCCGCCGCTCGCCCTCACGACGCCGGCGTCCGGCGCGAGCCATCGGGCGAGGGCGGCGGGGTCGGCCACCGTCGCCGAGAGACCGATAAAGCGACATTCGCGCGCCCATTCGGCCAGGGTGGCGAGCCCAAGGCTCAGAAGGTCGCCGCGCTTGGTCGGCGCAATGGCATGGATCTCGTCGATGATCACCGAACGGAGGTCTGCGAAGAACTCAGCTGCGCGATCGGACGCGATCAAGAGAGCGAGTTGTTCCGGTGTCGTCAGAAGGATGTCCGGCGGCTCGCGGCGCTGGCGTTGGCGCTTCGCAGCCGGCGTGTCGCCCGTGCGGGTCTCGATCTTGATGTCGAGTCCCATCTCCGCGACCGGCGCACCGAGGTTCCGCTCGACGTCCGCGGCGAGCGCCTTCAGCGGCGAAATGTAAAGCGTGTGAAGCGCTGGCCGGGCAGAGGCCGGCTTCTCCGCCAGTTCGATCAGGCTTGCCAGAAACCCCGCGAGCGTCTTGCCCCCGCCCGTCGGCGCGATCAGCAGCGCGCTTTCCCCGCAAAGCGCGGCGCCTGTGAGTTCAAGCTGGTGCGCGCGAGGCCGCCATCCGCGGCCGGCGAACCAAGCGTCGAACCGGCCGGGCAGGGCGTCGATCGGGCGGGCGTCGTCAGCCATGCCGAGAGACTACACGCCCGGCGGCGGCCCGCGAAGCGTTCGGCGCGCGGGCGGGTCAGTCGTCCTCGCCGCGTTCGGCGGCGCGCGCCGCTTCAAGCCGCGCCGCATCGGCCGCCATGGCGGCTTCGTAGGCCGTGACCACGTCCCGGGTGAACCCGGCGATGTCGAACCGCGCGCCGCCGCCGATGTCGTAGCCGCGGCGAACGATCACCATCTCGCGAGAGGGGATGATGACGATCGCCTGGCCGCGATTGCCGAGCGCCGCGAAGGCGTCGTTCGGAACGCCGGGGCTGCGGTCCATCAGCCAAAACTGAGCTCCATAGCCGAAACGGCCGCCGGTTCGTTCCGGTTGATCCGGCGCCGGCGTGCGGACGAAGTCGACCCAGCCTTCCGCGAGGATCCGTTCGCCGCCCCAGACGCCGTCTTGGAGGTAGAGCTGGCCCAGCCGGGCGAGGTCCCGCGCTGTCGTCCAGACCTGGCTGGACCCGATATAGTCGCCATTCCAGTCGGCCTCTATCGTTGTGCGGTTGGCGCCGATCTTCCAAAGCAGCTGTTCATAGGGAAACCGGTGATAGGCGGGGTCGTCGCCGATCGCCTCCCGCAGGCCGCGCAGCGCCAGCAGCGTGTCGTTATTGGCATATTTCCAGCGCGCGCCGGGCTTCGCTTCGAGCGAGCGGTTCACCGCTTGGTCGATCACCCGAGCCCCGCCGAAATAGATCCGGTCGGTGCGGTTGCCCGCCTCTCCGGAGTCGAGCCCGCTCGCCATATGCAGGAGGTTGCGCATCGTAATTTCGCGCCGCGGGTCGCCGCCCTCCGTCCAGGCCGAGACGACGGCCGGGTAGTCGAGATCGACGATCCCCCTATGGTCCGCGGCGCCGATGATGGTGGCGGTTAGGCTTTTCGCCACCGACCATGTCCGCTGCGGGGTCTCCGCGTTGATCCCGCGATCATATTGTTCGGCGATGGTCTGGCCGTTCTGCACCACTACGACCGCGCTCGTCCGTGTGCCCTCGCCATAGGTCATGCCGTCGAACGCAAAGGAGACGGGCGCCTCCATTCGGTCGAGCGCGACCGTGTTCGTCGTCAGCGTGACGTTCGAGCCGATCGCGGTGGACCGGTCGCTGCGCGGCGGCTCCGGCCAACCCCCGAACCGGTGCAGCCAGCCCGCGGCCGACTTATCGGCGCCGATCGGGAGCTGGGTGCAGCCAAAGCCAGGCCGCCAAACCGCGATCCGCGGCGGCATGCCGGGCGCGTAATCGACAGCGATGGTTTTCGCCTCGTCATCGATCGTCACGGGCGGCAGCTCGGCGAGGGTTTCGGTGTATTCCGGATAGATGCCGGAGAGTTCGTTGAGCTCGATCTCCCGCAAGGTCTGGCCAGCGTTCCACATCGCCGAACAGGTGAAAGCCGCCTTATAGCCGGCGACCAGCGCGCGATGCATCTGGTCGCTATCGCCGCCTTCTTGGGCGGTCGCGGCGGCGGAAAAACAAAGAGCAAGAACGGAAGTAAACGCGCGTTTCATCGGAACCCCTCGTGATTCGGGCGCACCTTACAGAGGTCAGGCGCCGCAGCAACATGGCGTTCTGCTAATCCACCTTTATGTCTTCACCATGATCCGACCCGATCTTCTCCTCCATCCGACGCCGCAGGGGCTCTATTGCCCGCCGGGCGACTTCTATCTCGACCCTGTGCGCGGGGCGGTGGATCGGGCAGTGGTGACCCACGGCCACGCCGACCACGCGCGCGCGGGCCATGGCGCGGTTCTGGCGACGCCGGAGACGCTTGCCATCATGGCCTCGCGCTATGGCGAGAATTTCACCGCCGCGCGCCAGCCGCTCGAATACGGCGAGGCGGTGGAGATCAACGGCGTGACGGTATGGTTCTCGCCGGCGGGTCATATTCTCGGGTCCGCCCAGGCGGTGGTGGAATGGCGGGGGCTGCGGATGGTGTTCACCGGCGACTATAAGCGCCGCCAAGATCCGACCTGTCGACCCTTCGAGCCGGTGCCCGACACCCATGTCTTCATCTCCGAGGCGACCTTCGGCCTGCCGGTCTTCCGCCATCCGGACGACCGGGGGGAGATCCGCAAGCTGATCGCCAGCGTCGCCGCGTTTCCAGAGCGCGCGCACCTTGTCGGGGTCTATTCCTTGGGCAAGGCGCAGCGGGTGATCGCGCTCCTCCGCGAGGCGGGATACGACAGGCCCATCTACATTCACGGCGCGCTGAAAAAGCTGTGCGATCTTTATGAAGCGGAAGGCGTCGCGCTCGGACCGCTGGAGCCGGCGACGATCGACCGGTCCAGCAAGAATGCGAAGGCGCGGTTCGCCGGCGAGATCGTGCTCGGGCCGCCCGCTTCGTTTGCGGAAAAATGGAGCCAAAGGTTCCCCGATCCGGTCGTTTGCTTCGCCTCGGGCTGGATGGGGGTGCGGCAGCGGGCGAAGCAGCGCGGCGTCGAGCTGCCGCTGGTGCTTTCCGACCACGCCGACTGGGACGAGCTCATCGACACGATCCGCGAGGTGAACCCGGACCATCTTTGGGTGACCTATGGCCGCGAAGACGCGCTTGTTCGCTGGGCGGAGCTGGAGGGACGGCGTGCCCAGCCGCTAAGGCTTGTGGGCTATTCGGAAGACGGCGAGTAGACGGGCCACTCCGCGATCACCTTTCCGAAGCCTGCCGCTCAACTCCCCGCGAGCGGGGTCGACTCCCGACGCCGCCTCGCGTTCTGATGCGGGATCAACCGTAAGGAGCGCCGCCCCATGGCCCGTTTTAACCTCATCGCCGCGGCGTTCACCGTGGCCGCCACGGGCCCGATCGCGGCCATCGCCCAACCCGCGCCGCCTGCGCCGCTGCCGGCGCCGTCGTTCGGTCCGATGACCGGCGATGCGCTCGGCGAGATCATCGCCTCGATCGACCCTGATGTGGTCGCCGAGGGGCCGAGCTACCGTTTTATCTTCGCCGAACGGGAGGTCTTCGTGGTCTATGACGAGGCGGCCGACCGAATGCGGATGATGACGCCGATCGCCCCGGCCGACGGCTTGGACGCCGAGCTCGCGTTCCGCATGCTTCAAGCGAATTTCGACTCCGCTCTGGACGCCCGCTATGCGCTGGCGCAGGACGTGATCTGGACCGTTTTCCTTCATCCGCTTGGGTCGCTTACGGAGGCGGACTTCACATCGGGTCTCGTCCAGGTCGCGGTTGCTGCGGAGACGTTCGGAACCACCTTCAGCTCCGGCGCCTTCGTATTCGGCGGCGGCGATTCGAGCGCCCTCAATGAAGAATTGGTTCGGGAGCTCGAAGAGGCCCAGCGGCGCAACCGTGCGATCTAGATCCCGATCTCGATCATTTTCTTGTAGGCCGGCCGCGCCCGGACCTTTTCTAGATACGCGTGCGTCGCCGGTGCGCTGTCCAGCGCGCCGGTGAGGGCGGCGTTTTCGAGCATGAAGCCCATCAAGCAGTCGGCCGCGGTGAACGTGTCGCCGGCGAAATAAGCGTGGGCCGCGAGGTGGCGCTCGATGAAGGCCATCGCCTTGGCGCGCTCGGCGGCCATCATGTCAGCAAGCGGCGTGTCGGCGATGCCCGACGACATGAGATAAAAGCCGATAAGGCCTGGCAGGAACACGGCGCCCTCCGCCGCGTGGACCCATTCGAGGTAGCGTGGGAAATCCGGTGAGTCCGGCGTTGGGTGCAGCCGGTGCTCGATATCGAACTTCGCCAGAAGATATTCGGCGATCGCGCCCGTCTCCGCGATGACGACGCCGTCATGCTCGAGGAGCGGCGACTTGCCCATGGGGTGGATCTCGAGGAGCTCCGGCGGGGCGAGCCGGGTTTCGGCGTTGCGCTGGTGGTGGACGATCTCATGGTCGACGCCGAGCTCCTGGAGGAGCCAGACGATGCGCTGCGAGCGCGAGGCGTTGAGGTGGTGGAGTTTGAGGCTCATGTCAGGCGTCCTTGGGTTTCGGGTTTTGGATCTTGAACGTCGCGTTGGCGCGGGCGACGGGCTCGCCATCGGCTTTGATGAGGCTTCGGGCGAAGCACATGGCGCCGCCCGTCTTGGTGAAGTCGGTTTCGACGACCAGCCATTGGCCCGGAGCGGCCGCGCCGAGGTAGTCGACGGACAGGGACACGGTCACAAGGCCCGCGGCGTCCCGCCCATTGGCGCGCATGGCGGCGATGCAGGACAGGCCCATCGCATTGTCGGCGAGGCTTGCGATCAGCCCGCCGTGGACAAGCCCGCGAGAGTTGCAATGGGCCTCGCCTAAGAATAACCCGATCTCGACTGACCGCTCGGCGACGCGGGAATAGAGCGGCTCCCAAGGATCGGTGAACCTGGAGCGTCGAAAGTGCGGCGCGAACCCGTCTGGCGGCGTGGACATGGCCCGAGTTCTGCGCCGGACCCCGGGCGCTGGCAAGCGGGATCTCGCCTGCGGGCGCTCCGCCGCCTAAATGCCCTGCATGCGCGATTTCGCCATTCTGCTTGAACGGCTGCTTCTGACGCCGGCCCGCAACGGGAAACTCGCCGCTCTGAAGGCGTACCTCGGGGCGGCGGAGGATCCGGCGCGAGGATGGGCCGTCGCCGCGATCACCGGCGGGCTAGATATCCCGGCCGTGAAGGGCGGCGCCGTGAGAGCCCTCGTCGAAAGCCGCATGGACCCGGACTTATTTCGGCTCTCCTACGATTTCGTCGGCGACCTCGCCGAGACGGTCAGTCTCGTTTGGCCGGCGCGGCCATCGGATGTCGCCCCCCCGCCGCTCGGCGAGGTGATCGACCAGCTCCAGGCGGCGACCCGCGCCCAGGGGCCAGCGCTGCTGGCGCGTTGGCTCGACATCCTGGATCCGGGCCAGCGCTGGGCTCTTTTGAAGCTGGTCACCGGTGGTTTGCGCGTCGGGGTCTCCGCGCGGCTCGCCAAGACCGCGCTCGCCGCCTATGGCGAGGTCGATGTCGCCGAGATCGAGGAGATCTGGCACGGGCTCGAGCCGCCCTACGAGGCGCTGTTCGCCTGGCTCGACGGCCGCGGCCCCCGACCCGACCCGCAGATCGCCGCGCCGTTTCGCCCCGTCATGCTGGCGCACCCACTCATACCCAAGGACAAACGCGACGATCCAGACGCGGTCGATCCCAAGCTGATCACGGGCGAGACCTTCGCTGCGGAGTGGAAATGGGACGGCGTTCGCGTTCAGGCGGTGGCCGAGGCCGGGGTCCGGCGGATCTACACGCGGACAGGCGACGACATCTCCCACACGTTTCCCGACGTGCTGGCCGCGATGGACTTCGAGGCCGCGATCGATGGCGAGTTATTGGTTCGGCGGCCCGACGGCGCTCCGGCGTCCTTCAATGATCTGCAGCAACGGCTCAACCGGAAAACCGTCTCCAAGCGTCAGATGGACGAGCGGCCAGCCTTCATCCGCGCCTATGATCTTCTCCAGGCGGGCGGCGAGGATCTGCGGTCGCTGACGTTTCGCGAGCGGCGCGGGCGCCTTGAGACCTTTATCGGGGCCGCCGGCGGCGACCGGTTCGATCTCTCCCCGCTCGTGCCCGTGACGGATCTCGCCGATCTCGGGGCCTTGAGAAACGCCCCGCCGTCGGACGAAATCGAAGGCCTTATGCTGAAGCGTTGGGACTCGATCTATGAAGCCGGGCGGCCGAAAGGTCCCTGGTTCAAATGGAAACGGGATCCGCACCTGATCGATGCGGTAATGATGTACGCCCAGCGCGGGCACGGCAAACGCTCGTCCTTCTATTCCGACTTCACCTTCGGCGTTTGGCGCGGCGACGAACTGACCCCCGTCGGCAAGGCCTATTTCGGCTTTACGGATGAAGAGCTCAAAGACCTGGACAAGTTCGTTCGCGAAAACACCGTCGATCGTTTCGGCCCGGTCCGCGCCGTAACGGCTGATCGCAACGCGGGACTCGTGCTGGAGGTCGCTTTTGAAGGGCTGCAGCGATCAACGCGCCACAAATCGGGCGTCGCGATGCGGTTTCCACGCATTCACCGGATCCGATGGGACAAGCCGGCGGCCGAGGCGGATCGGATCGAGACGCTGGAGGCGCTGTTGCCGGCCGAGGATTGATCTCACGACCCGAGCCGGCCATGGCTTCGTAGAACCGTGCATTACCAGGGAAGGGGCGGCCTTTGAGACAGTTATTGGCGCCCATCGCCGTTGCCGCCTTCGCCGCATCGATGGCGCCCCGGATTTTCGATGTCGGCGCGCGCATCGGGGATCGCGCGGCGTCCCGCGGCATTCCGCCGGAACTGCCGCCGCCGCCCTTCTTCGCCATTCTGTGGGGGGTGATCTTCTTCATTTATGGCGGGTTCGCCGTTCATGCCTGGCGGTCTGACGCCCGGCTCGTCCGTCGCGTTGCGCCGCCGCTTGCCGCTGCGGGTCTCGGCGCCGCGGTCTGGATGCTCGCGACCCAGTTCGTCGGCGACATCTATCTCGATTTCGTTTTGCTTTTCGCGGTTCTCGGTCCTGCTTGGATCGCGGCCCGCCGATTTGACCGCGATCGCGGCCTCGGCGGCAGTCCTTTGAAATGGTCGGTCGATGTGCTGACCGGTCTTTTCGCGGGCTGGTCGAGCGTCGCGGTGGCGATTTCCATTCCAATCCTGATCCGCAATATCGCCGGCTTGGGCGCTTCGGATTACGAATGGCGGATGCTTTGGGTCGTGGTCGGCGCGCTCGCCGGCATGGCCTGGATCGCGGCGCGTTGGGTGACGCGCAGCCCGTGGTACTTCGCCGCCGTTGGTTGGGGCGTATTGGGGATCGCCATGAATAATTTCCTACGGACCGGGATGGGATGGCTTGCCTGGGCGGCGCTTTTGTCCGGCGGGTTGATCGTCGCCATCCGCGCTGCGCGGGGCGCTCGCGGCGCTCGCAACACTGTCATATACGGGCGGTAAGCCAGGCGGGTTGATCAGGGGAGAGAACCGACATGCCAGAGAGTTTCGAGCCAGCGGCGCTGTGGGAGGCCTACGGACCCTCGATCATCGGTTTCGGCGTGAAAGCGCTCGGCGCGATTTTCGTCCTCATCGTGGGCCTTCGGGTGGCGGGGGCGCTCGCCGGCTTCGTCCGACGCCAGGCGCTGAAGCAAGAGAGCGTCGACGACACGCTCGGCAACTTTTTCGCCTCGCTTGTCCGCTGGTTCATCACGGCGGCCGTCTTCATCGCTGTCCTACAAGTCTTCGGCGTTCAGGCGACGAGTTTCGTCGCGATCTTGGGCGCGCTGACCCTCGCCATCGGCTTCTCACTGCAAGGGGCGATGGGGAATATCGCCTCGGGCGTGATGATCATGCTCTTCCGCCCCTATAAGCTCGGCGACTATATCGAAGCCGCCGGCGCGGCGGGGACCGTCAAAGATATCAACCTCTTCCAGACCGTTTTGGCGACGGTCGACAATGTCAAAATCCTCGTCCCGAACAGCCAGGCGATCGACGGGGTGATTAAGAATTTCTCAGGTTACGACACTCGCCGCGTCGATATCACGTTCGGCATCGATTACGACGATGATATGGACACAGCGCTCGCCACGATCCGCAGCGTCATCGAGGCGGATAATCGGGTGATGCGAGACCCCGAGCCGTTTGTGAAAGTGGTGAATTTGGGCGACAGCTCCGTGGATATCGCCACCCGCTCGTGGACAATGGCGGCCGATTATTGGGATGTGAAGTTCGACCTCACCCAGCGCATCAAAGCCGCGCTCGACGGGGCGGGGATCTCCATTCCCTATCCCCACACGACCATGGTGCAGAAGGCCGCGGAATAATTGCGCTGGATCCGGAGAGCGGACAATGCGCCGGCGACACGGCAAGACGTCAGTCGAGAGTGGGACCGCATCAAGGCGTTGGAAAACCACATGGTGGTCATCAGGAAGTACGGGAACAAAAAGGTAAAGCTACGCATGGCAGGTGGCGGGCACTTCAAGCGTTTCTCCAATCTGAAACTCGCGCCGAGCGAAATCGATCGCATCTTCAAT
>CAYYNG010000060.1:0-8656 GCA_964472435.1 uncultured Hyphomonadaceae bacterium
CGCCCGGACCGAAGCGAAGGCCGCCTTCGGCGACGATGCCGTCTATATAGAAAAATACCTTGAAAAACCGCGACATATCGAAATCCAGGTGGTCGCCGACAGCCATGGCAATGTCGCCCATCTCTGGGAACGCGACTGCTCGTTGCAGCGCCGTCACCAGAAGGTCTTCGAGGAGGCGCCCTCGCCGGCGCTCAACCAGGCGCAGCGGGACGAGATCGGCCTGGTCGTCACCCGCGCGGTGAAGTCCATGGGCTATCTCGGCGTCGGCACCATGGAGTTCCTCTACGAAGATGGAAACTTCTATTTCATCGAGATGAACACCCGGCTCCAGGTCGAGCATCCCGTGACGGAGATGATCACGCGGATCGATCTCGTGCGGGAGCAGATCAAGATCGCGGGCGGGGCGAAACTCTCGTTCAATCAGGACGAGGTGACCCTTGTCGGCCATGCGATCGAGTGCCGCATCAACGCCGAGAATCCGGAAACCTTCGTCCCATCGCCCGGCCAGATCACCGATTTCCACGCGCCCGGCGGCCCCGGCGTGCGCCTCGATAGCGCGGCCTATGCCGGCTATAGGATCCCGCCTTACTATGACAGTCTGATTGGCAAGCTGATCGTCCATGGCCGAACGCGGCGGGAATGCGTCATGCGCCTGCGCCGCGCGCTGTCGGAGATGGTGATCGGCGGGGTGCAGACGACGCTCGATCTCCACCGCCGCCTTGTGGAAGAGGCGGATGTGATCGCCGGCGACTACGACATCCATTGGTTGGAGCGATACCTGGCGGCGAAGCGCGCGGAAGGGTAGGTTGCGGCCATGTCGTCGCGGTTCGGGCCAGACGAGCTTCTAAGCTGTTATCGCCGCGGGGTGTTTCCCATGGCGGACGCCCATGACGACCCCAACCTTTTTCTCGTCGATCCAGATGAGCGGGGGATCTTGCCGCTTGAGGCGTTTCATATCCCCAAGCGCCTTAGGCGCACGCTGCGCCGCGATCCGTTTCGGGTGACGTGCGACACCGCCTTCACGCGGGTGGTCGAAGCCTGCGCCGAGCCGACGGCGGGGCGGGAAAGCACCTGGATCAATGCGCCGATCCTGAATCTCTATTCCGCGCTCCACCGCCGCGGATACGCCCACAGCGTGGAATGCTGGTCGGGCGAGGCGCTTGTCGGCGGGCTCTACGGCGTCTCTCTGGGCGGGGCGTTTTTCGGCGAGAGCATGTTCTCGCGCGCAACGGACGCCTCGAAGATCGCCCTATGCTATCTCGTAGCGCGCTTGCTAGCGGGACGCTTCGTTCTACTCGACGCCCAATTCCACAATCCTCATCTCGAACAATTCGGGCTCGTCGAGATATCCCGGCGCGAGTTCAAGGCCCGGCTGGCGACGGCCTTGGAGGAAGAAGCTGATTTCTACTCCTTGTCCGCGCCGGAAACGGGCGCGGGCGTGGTGCAGCGGATCACCCAGATATCGTAGACCGGATGCTCCAGCGCGCTGAGGCCGGGGGACGAAGCGAACATCCAACCCGAAAAGAGCACCGGATTATCGTCGGACACCGTGTCCACGGCGGCGGCGTCCACCGCGTCGTCCATATCATCGACCTGGACGGGCTGGGTCGAAAGAATGCGGAGAAAAGCGGCCGATTCGGGCGGCTCCTCCGGCGGGGTTTGATAACAGGCGGACAGCTCGACATTCAGCGCCCCGAAAACGACGGGCTGACCGACCTCGATCTCGATATCCGTCGACCGGCCTGTGATTTTGTCCAGCGCCCGCAGGGTGGCCGTTTCATAGGGCTCGTAGGTGACCGCATAGGCCGCGCCCGCCGCGCAGAGGCCGGCCCATGAAAGCGCGCCGAGGCCGCGGATCATTCGCCGCTTCCCGAGGCGAAGGACGACACAAGCGTCAGGAGATCGACGCTGCCGCGGGTGAAAATGATCTCGCCTGAGCCGTCCATCGGGATCGTGTCGAGCCCGCCGCCCGGTTCGAGGGCGATATAGGCCCCGCCCAAGAGCCCGTCTTGCGAGACCCGCGCGTCGGTGTCGTCGGGCAGGGCTAGGTTTTCGTCCAGCGCCAAGACCAGCTCGGCCTCGAACCGCTCGAAATCGGGCGCGATCGCCTGAACCACGCCGACCTTCACCCCGGCGAGACGGACATCGGCGCCGCGCGCGACGCCCGAGACATTGTCGAACCTTGCCGAGACCTCGTATCGGCCGCCGCCGTTCTCCGTCGCGTCGCCCGTCGCCATGGCGTACCATAGGAAGAACACGGCGACGGCGATCACGCCGAAGCCCACAAGGGTTTCGAAAACCGACTCACGCATCGGGCGACCAAGCCTCGTAGTCGGCGACGGCCTTGGCGCGTTCCCCGCCTTCGCTGAGGGCGCCTTTCGGCCGTTCGGCGTAAACCGTGCCGGTCATGTTCGGCTTATGGTCGAGCTCCCACGGGCGGCGTTTCAGCGGGCTCGCCGTGGGGGGCGTTTCAAACGTGTAATGCAGCCAGCCATGCCAGTCCGAGGGAACTTTCGACGGCTCGGCGAGGCCGCGATAGATCACATATCGCCGCCGGCGGCCCTCGAGAGAGGCCTTGCGCTCCTCGAAATAGCGAT
This sequence comes from uncultured Hyphomonadaceae bacterium, assembly GCA_964472435.1. Classification (GTDB taxonomy): domain Bacteria; phylum Pseudomonadota; class Alphaproteobacteria; order Caulobacterales; family Hyphomonadaceae; genus CAYYNG01. The sequence goes on from CAYYNG010000060.1 coordinate 2,598, forward strand.
TGCCATAATCGTCTTCGCCGACGAAGTCGGCCCGCCGACCGATATCGAACAGGGCGCCGATCGTGGAGCCGTTCCACCAGGTGAAGAGTTTGGAAAACACGGAGTAGGTCCTGCCGGTCTGATTTGGCGGCAATATGGCCCGCGTCGGGCGGAGAATCCAGGGACCGTCTCAGAGCGGGCGCCCGTCAATCTATCCTCCTCCGCCGCACCCCATTCCATACTCCCGCCCATCGCGTTGCTCCATGGGCGGTCCGGACCGGCCGGATGGCGGCGCGCTGCGGCGTCCGCGGCTGCCCGAGGGGGAACAACGGCCCCTCTCCATGGCGGTGCGGCCGGCTCTGTGGCGGATCCGTCCCGGCGACCCGGGGCGGCTGCATCAGGCGTAAGACCGAGCGGAGCTGGAGAAACGCGGCGGGGGCGCTTTGGAACGCGCCTAATTCTACCGTCTCGGCCACGGCCGGGGCGGTCTCGGCGCAAGACCAAAGCGCCCCCGGCCCTTGCTCCGCCGGCGGTTTTCGGACCAGCCGGCCCTTCGCGCTGGCGCTAGCCCGCCTGGGCGACGGCGTCGGCGATCAGGACGTCGAGGCGCGCGCGATTGAACCCCTGAACCATTTCGCCGTTCACAATAAACGTCGGCGTCGCCGAGGTGCCGATGGCGTCGGCCAGCGCGCGCACGTCGGCGACATGCCGTTGGACGTCGAGCGAATCCATGTCCGCCTGCATCAAGGCGACATCCACCCCGACGTCCTCGGCGATTCGTTCGATATCGCCGGACGTCAGCTCCGTCCGCGAATTCATAAGCGCCACGTGCATTTCGGCGTATTTGCCCTGTTCGCCGGCGGCGAGGGCCGCCCGGGCCGCGACGCGGCTTTCGGCCGTCAAAATCGGGAACTCTTTGAAGATCACGCGGACCTGGCCGTCATATTCTTCCGGCAACCCGTTCACCCAATCGGCGGAGGCTTTGCAGAACCCGCACCGGTAGTCGAAGAATTCGACGACGGTGACGGGCGCGTCGTCGGGGCCGATCGAAAAGTCCCGCGCATCTCGGTAAAGCGCGTCGCTGCTTTGGGCGATGGCGGCCTGGGCGTTTTCCGCCTCTTCCCGCTCGCGCTTGGCTTGCAGGGCGATCAGCGCCTCTTCGATCACCTCCGGGTTCTCGAGCAGGTAGCTTCTTACAACCTGCTCGATTTCGGCGCGGTTCGGCCCATCGGCCGCTTCTTGGGCGCAAGCGGCGGTCCAGGCGAGGGAGGCGACGGCGAGGGTCGCAGGCAGGGTGCGGGGCATGGCGGCTCCTCCGGCAGAGCGGTTGCTAAACGCAGCTGCATAGTGGTCTCCGCCGACCAGGGCCAGCCCCGGGCCCAGCGCGGCAATGACGATGCCGTGAGCCACCTGCGCCCTCGCGATGCGTTATCTGCGACGAAACGCCCTGGCGTTCTCGGGGATCCGCGGGTCGGTGACGGCGGCGATGTCCGAGGCGCGCCGCCAGAGGGTGGAGTTCCGATCGAGCCCCTGCATGGCGCGCCGGGAGAAGACCTGCGCGCCGGGATAGTCGCCGATATGGTAGGAGCGCTCAGCGGTGGCGAGCTCCGCTTCATGCCGGCGGCCTTGTTTATCGAGGGCTGCGGCCAGTTCGGACCAGGCGAAGGCGTTGTCAGGCTCGGCGATGAGCGCGTCGCGCAGCGCCGCCTCGCCGGCGATCAAATCGTCGCCGTCGTTCCGGGCGATCAGGGAGCGGGCGTAGTTGATGAGCAGAAGCGTCTCGCCTGGCGCCAGCTCGTTGGCTCGGTGATGATGTTCGACGGACTCTGCGGCCCGTCCCACTTCGAACAGGATCTGGCCCCTGAGTTCGTGGTAGTAGGGATTTTCGGGAAACTCCTCGAGCAGGCTGTCGATTTCGCGAAGCGCGGTTTCGACATCCACGGACTGAAGCGCCGAAATCGCGCGGGCGTAGCGCGCCGGCTCGCTGTCGTCGCCGACGGGATAGCGCTGATACACCCGCGTCGGCGGTTCGAGGAAGCCGATCAGCTTGGCGTGCATGATCTCAAGCTGCCGAACCGAACGGTCGGTCGGCGGGGTGTGGTAGTGCTCTGCCTCCTCGGCGCGCTGGCGCAGGGCGGCGATCCGGTCGGAGGCGAGCGGGTGGGTGCGGAAATAGGCGAAACGCCGCGCCTCCGAAAGCACCTCTTGATAGCGGAAATTGTCGAAGAACTCGACGAGCCCCGCCGCCGATTGTCCGCTGTCTTCAAGATAGTTCACCGCGACCTGGTCGGCCGAGGACTCCTGGGCCCGGGTGTGGACGAAGAAATTCAGGGCGGCGTATTGCTGGGAGCTGGCGATCAGGCCGATGCCGACCTCCGGCGCGCCGGCGGCGATCGCCGCGATGCCGAGGCCGATGGCGAGGAAAGCGGGCCGCTGGGCCACCGCGATGTCCTGGGCGCGGCGCACCCCGTGGGCGAGGGCGATATGGCCCGCCTCGTGGGCGATCACGCCTTTGAGCTGGCCGGGGGTTTCGGACCGAATGATCAGCCCCGTGTGGAGGTGGATCCGCTGGCCGCCCGCGACGAACGCGTTGAGGCTGGGATCGTTGATGATGAAAAGCTGCACGTCTTGAGGCTCAAGGCCGGCGGCGACAAGAATGGGATCGGTGTATTCGCGCAAAATCGCCTCGATCTCCGTGTCGCGAATGATGCTCTGCGCGGCCGCCTGTGCGGCGAGGGCGAGGCCTGCGAGCGCAATCACGAAGGATTTCAAGAGCGTTGGCATGGTTTCCGACTCTCGGTTGGACGATCAACTCCGCGTCAGCCTAAGGGCGACAGGGCGGTTTGGCGAGCATTCGACGACATTATGACGGATTTGTCAGATCATCCCCGCGGCAGGACCATTGCGCGGCCGGGGGCGATCGCGACGCCGAAGACGTCGCCCGGGGCTGGAGCGGCCTCGGGCGCGCAGGTCAATACGATCGGCGTTCCGCAAAGGTCCGCCTCGATCGCCGCCTGGCCCCCGGCGCGGACGACCCGGGACGCGACCGCTTTGACCGCGCTCTCGGATGTGACGAGCAAATCATGGTCCCGAACGGCGATGACCTCGCCAGGGGCGAGAACGGCTTCGGGACGGAGCGTTGCGAGGGCCGGGGCGTCAGCGCCGAATACGTTCACGCGGCCCAGCGCCGCCGCTGTCTTCGCGTCGACGGGATGGAGATAGACCTCGTTCGGCGAGCCGGCTTGAACAATGCGCCCCTGGCGCATCACCGCGAGCTGATCGGAGATCGCCATGGCTTCTGCGGCGTCATGGGTGACCACCAGGGTCGGTGCGCCGGCGGCGCGGACCGCGTCGAGGGCCTTGGCGCGGACCGCATCGCGAAGATCGGGATCAAGGCCCGAAAAGGGCTCGTCCATGAGCACTGCGCCCGGCCGGACGGCGAGCGCCCTAGCGATCGCGACGCGTTGTTGCTCGCCGCCCGAGAGCTGCCGCGGATAGGCGTCCGCCCGATCCGCGAGCCCTAGTTTATCGAGCCAGCCGGCCGCTTCAAGCCGGCGCGCCGGGCGCGAGAGATGGGCGAGGCCGAAGGCGGCGTTCTCAATTGCCGTCATGTGCGGGAACAGCGCGAAGTCCTGAAAGACAAGGCTGATCCCCCGGCGCTCTGGGGGTTCGAAACACTGTGGACCGGCGAGAACGCGATCTCCCAAGCGGATCCAGCCGCTTTCGGGTCGCTCCAAGCCGGCGAAGAGGCGCAGGAGGGTGGACTTGCCGGCGCCCGAGGGGCCGACGAGCGCGGCGACCTCGCCTGGAGCGAGCGTAATCGACACGTCGTCGACAATCGCCTTGCGGCCATACCGCTTCACGACGTTTTCAGCGATCAGGGGCGGGCGAACCGGCGTCAACGCTTATCGGCCTCCGCCGCCAAGCGGCGCGACAAAAGAAGGACGGGTGCGAGGCCCGCCACAGTGATCAGGAGCGCCGGCTGGGCGGCGGCCGCCAGGCGTTCATCGGACGCGTAGGCGTGGGCGCGGACCGCCAGCGTATCCCAATCGAACGGGCGGAGCATAAGCGTGGCCGGCAATTCCTTGAGGATCTCGACGAAGAGAATGAGCGCGCCCGCCGCGGCGCCCGGCGCGGCCAGCGGCAAGTCGATCCTGAGGGCTCGGCGCATAGGTCCTGCCCCGAGGCTGCGGCTCGCATCGAGGACCGAGCCGGGCGCGCGTCCCAAGGCGGCGCTGATCGGGGCGGCGCCTGCGGCTGTGAAGCGGCTTGCATATATCCAAACCAGAAGGCCGAGGGCCGCGGCGCTAGAGAGCGGGAAGGGCGCGATCGCGACGGCTGCGAGGCCGCCCAAGGCGAGGACAGACCCTGGCGCCGCATAGCCTGCGGATGCGGCGATGCCGGCGAGTCGGCCGACCGCTCCTCCGCCCCGGGACCCAAGCGCGATGGCGACGGCGGCCGCGAAAGCGGTGGCGGCGCCCGCGCTGGCGAGGGCCAGGGAGTTGCGAAGCGCAGCGCCGAGGTCAGGCGTGACTTGGCCTGCTTCAACGCTGAGCCAAATCAGCCAAGCGACGGGCGCGCCGAAGCTCAAGAGAAACACGAGCGCGCAGAACCCGGTCGCCATCGCTGCTTCGCCGCCGGACAGGACGGCCGGGTCAGGGCTGCGCCACCGCGTCGAGCGCTCTTCGTGGCCGGCCGCGCCCCGTTCGATCCGTTCGACGAGCTGCAGCGCGAAGGCGATGGCGAGCAGGAAGAGGGCGACCCGCGCCGCCGCGGCCGCATCGCCGAAACTCGCCCAGGCGCGCACCACGCCGACTGAAAGCGTCTGAACGCCGAGAAGATCGGCCGCGCCGAAATCGGCCGCCGCCTCCATCAGCGCCAAGGCGAGTCCAGCGGCGATGGCGGGGCGAGCGGCGGGCAGCACCACGCGCCGCAGCGTTGTGAACTCGCCTGCACCCAAGCTCTTGGAGGCGTCGACCGCGGCGGCCGACTGGTTGGCGAACCCAGCCCGAGCGGTCAGGAACACGTATGGAAACAAGGCGGCGGCCAGAACGAACGCACAGCCGGGAAGACTGCGGATCTCCGGAAACCAATAGTCGCGGGCGGTCACATCGAATGTCTCCCGCAAAGCGCTCTGGATCGGGCCGGCGACGCCGAGAAGGTCGGCATAGGCATAGGCGAGCACGTATCCCGGCGCCGCAAGCGGCAAGATCAACGCCCAGGCGAAAAACCGGCTACCCGGGAAGCGCCGCATCGTCACGAGCCATGCGCTCGGTACAGCGGCTGCCAGACAGAGCGTCGCCACGAGGCTGAGAAGCGCGAGCGTCCGCACCGTGTCGCCGAAGAGTTGCGTTGAAACAAGGTGGGCCCACGTCTCGCCGCCCCCATAGAGAAGCCCCGTGGCGATGACCGCGATCACGGGCGCGGCGAGCGCGGCGGCCGCCAGAGCGGGAGCGATCTCAAATCGCCGAGGTCGGGCGGCGAGGACAGGCAAGGCTTAATTCCAACCAGCGCGATCGTAGAGGATTTGCGCCGTCGTCTGATTCCGACCGAGCGTCTCCAACGCCAGCGTGCTCGATGTAAATTCGGGAAGCGCATCCAACCCGGCGGGCAGGGGCGCGGCATTGAGGATCGGATATTCTTTCGTCTCCGTCACGAGCATGGACTGCCCCTCAAGTCCGGCGAGAAACTCGATAAATCGAAGAGCGGCGTCGCGGTTCGGCGCATGGGCCGCAACGCCGGCGCCGGTGACGTTGACGTGGGTTCCGCCGTCGGTCTGGCTTGGAAAGGACAGGACCACCCGTTCGGTCAGGTCGCTCCGCCGCGCCGATGGGCTTTCAGACAACCGGACCCAATAATAATGGTTCACCAAGGCCGCGGAGCACTCGCCGGCGGCGATCGATTCGATTTGAGCGGTGTCCCCGCCCTGGGGTGGCCGCGCGAAGTTTTCAACGACGCGGCGCGCCCAATCGGCAGCCCGCGCCTCGCCCCAGCGATCGATCAATTCGCCCATTAGCGACAGATTATAGATATTGGCGCTCGAGCGCATGCAGAGCTCGCCGCTCAGCGCCGGGTCGGCG
>CAYYNG010000061.1:0-8559 GCA_964472435.1 uncultured Hyphomonadaceae bacterium
CGCCGCCATGGGGCGCGGCGCCGCCATAGGTGTCGACGATGATCTTGCGGCCCGTAAGGCCTGCATCCCCGTCCGGCCCGCCGATGACGAATGCGCCGGTCGGGTTCACATAGAGGCCCGCCTCGTCGGGCATCCAGCCCTCCGGCAGAATCTCTTCGATGATCGGCCGCACAAGCTCGCGGACGTCGCCGGCGGAGAGACCGTCGACGTGTTGGGTCGAGACGACCACGGAGGTTGCCGCCACCGGGCGGCCGTTTTCGTAGCGCAACGTCACTTGGCTCTTGGCGTCCGGTTCGAATTCCGGCCGTTCGCTCGAATGGCGCAGCTCCGCCATGCGCTTTAAGATGCGATGGGAATAGATAAGCGGCGCCGGCATCAGGACGTCGGTCTCATTCGTGGCGTGACCGAACATGATGCCCTGGTCGCCGGCTCCCTCCTCTTTATCGGAGCTCGCATCGACGCCTTGGGCGATGTGCGCAGATTGGCCGTGGAGGTGGTTTTCGAAGGTCAGCCGATCCCAGTGGAACCCGCTTTGCTCATAGCCGATGTCCTTCACCGCGGCCCGCGCCACAGCTTCGATCCGTTCCCTTGCCGCGCCGTCGAGTTCGGGGTTGAATCCCGCCGGGGTCCGAACCTCGCCCATCAGAATGACGCGGTTGGTCGTCGCCGCCGTTTCGCACGCCACGCGCACCGCGGCGGGATCGAACCCCCGGGTCTCGGCTTCCGTGAAGATGAGATCGACGACCGCGTCTGAAATCCGGTCGCAGACTTTGTCGGGATGGCCTTCGGAGACGCTTTCGCTGGTGAAGATAAAGCTTGAACGGGACACGTGCGGTAACCTCGAAATTCGATTGGACTTGGTTACAGAGGAAGATGGCGAGCGGATCAACACCGATGGCGCCGTTAGTCAGTCTTCGTTGGGCTCGAACGCCTTGGCGGCGGCCTTCACCGTTGCGAGAATGGACTTGCGCAGCGCCGTGTCGTCGATTTTCTGGAAGGCGCCGATAAGCTCCAGGGCGTCGGTGCTCAACACCGGGGCCTCCGCCGGCGCGTCGCCCTCGCGAATGGCGCTCTCACGATGGGGCATGAACTCCTCGGCGCCTTCGTAGAAATAGTTGATCGGGACGCTGAGCACCTGGGCGACCTCGTAAAGCCGGCCGGCGGATATTCGGTTCGTGCCTTTCTCGTATTTCTGGACCTGCTGGAACGTCAGATCGAGAAGCTCGCCGAGTTTCTCCTGCGTGAGTTTCAACTCACGGCGGCGCCAGCGCACGCGCTGACCGACAATCCGATCAATCCCGCTGGGAAGCTTGCTTTCTGACATTCCCGGAGTCTCCGATCTTTGATCGGACGACAGTTAACGACGCCAGCTCAGAAAAGCCAGCAATGAAAGCAAGGCGATGGAGAGCCAGAAAAGCGAATCCCCAAGGCGCTGAAAGAGCGTCGAGGCCTCCCGCTCCGGCAATGCGGCGCGCACAACCGAGGAGCGCCATCCTTCGGGATCGCCTGGTTGGATCCGCCCCCGAGCCACTTCGCGCCCTCGGCCGTCGATCACCGCCGTTGCACTGCGCGAGGCGACCCGCGCCATCGGCAAGCCGGTTTCGATGCTTCGAAAACGGTTCTGCACATAATGCTGTGCCGGACCCATGCCAGAGCCGAACCACGCGTCGTTCGAGATGACGACCAGCCACTCGGCCGGCGGTTTCGCCCCGGTCGGGATCTCCGGAAAGAGCCCCTCATAGCAAATCATGGCGGCGAAGGGCGGCGCGTCGCCCGCATAGACCGTCTTGGGTCCCGGGCCGGGTTCGAAGCCCTGCTGCAGATTCCGCTGAAGAGAGGATGGCAAGACGCCGGCGAACAGCTCTCCGAAGGGGAGGATCTTCACCGCCGCCAGTTCGCCGAGCGGCACCAATCGATGCTTGTCGTAGAGGGAGACGGGCCCCGACCGAGCGCTGTCTCGGTTCAAGACCGCAAGACTGTTATAGGCCACGGGAAAGGTGCGTCCGTAGACCTCCCAGCGCACGGTTCCCGCAACGAGGTAGGCCTCGCCGAGATAGGCCGCGACCGCGTCGATCGCATTCGGCGTCCGCAGCAGGGGAAGCGGCACAGCCCCCTCGGGCCAGATCACCAACTCGCCCGGTTCGTTCGGATTGGCGGCCAGTAGCTCAAGATATCGGCGGAGGACGAGGTCGGCGTTTTCAGGGGTTTTCACCTTTTGTGGCACGCCGACATCCATAAGCGTGACCATTTGATCGGTGGGCGCGGCGGGCTCGGCGATCCGCTGGGCGCCCCAGGCCCAGCCTAGCGCCAGGACCACCACGGCGCCGAGGGTGGGCGCAAGTCGTCCGCCGAGCTCCTTGGTCTCGCGCGTGTCCACCAGGGCCGCGGGCGATGCAACCGCAAAGACGGTCAGCAGGGTCAGCCAGTAGACCCCGCCCAGGGATGCGGCCTGGGAGACTGCGCCGCCAGGGATCCAGGTCGTCGCTGGAAGGTTCCACGGAAAGCCGCCGAAGACATGCCCGCGCAGCCATTCGGCAAGGCCGAAGAACAGCGTGAAGACAAAAATCCGAGACGGAGAGGACGACCAGAACGAGCCGGCGAGCGCCGCGCCGAGGCCCCACCAAAGAGCGAGTCCGCCCGGCAGCATGAGGAAGGGAATGAATAGAAAGACCGCGTGTTCTGCCGGGTTCACCAGGAAGGCCGAGGCCGTCCAGTAAAGGCTGATCAAGAGAAACCCGTAGCCGAACGCCCAGCCGCGGGCGAAAACGGCGCGGCCCCAGCGGCGATGGCCGCGCGCCCCGTCGATCATCCAGATGAGGCCGGTGAATGAGAAAATCAAAATCGGCGTCAGATGAAAGGGCGCGAAAGCGAGCGCCGCCACCGCCCCCAAGAGCGTTGCAACGCCATGCGCCCGCCACCCGGTGAGCCGGGCGAAGGATTCGTGCATGGGGCCGAGAACGGCGAGCCCGCGGCTTTTGACGGCTGTGCTCAAGCGGCGGTCTCCGAAGACGGATCTGGACGAGCTCTCAGGCGCAGTCTTCGGATGCGTCGGGCGTCCGCGTCAATGATCTCGATGTCGGCCCCGGCGGGATGGCGCAAGATTTCGCCGCGCTCCGGAACCCGTCCCGCCAATGCGAACGCGACCCCGCCCAGCGTGTCGATCTCGTCTTCATAATCCGGAAGCGACAGGTCGAGCCCCGCTTCTGCGGCGAAGTCGACGATCTCCATCCGCGCGTCGGCTTCCCATACCCCGCGGCCGCGCTCGGTTAACAGCGGCGCGTCTTCATCGTGCTCGTCTTCGATGTCGCCGACGATCTCCTCGACCAAATCCTCAAGCGAGACGAGGCCGTCGGTGCCGCCATACTCATCGACGACCAATGCGAGGTGGATGCGCGTCGCCTGCATTTTCACGAGAAGGTCGGCGAGCCGCATGGAGGGCGGCGCATAGAGGATGTTCCGTCGAAGCCGGTCGAGGGTGCGCTCATCCGGCTCGCCGTCGCGCGCGATCTCCGCCACGATGTCTTTGATGTGGATGAAGCCGACAGGATCGTCCAAGGTGCCGCGGTAAACCGGCAGGCGGGAATGGGTCGCCTCGGCGAAGACTTTGACGATTTCGTCGAAGGGGGTCGAGATCTCCATCGCCACGATATCGGCGCGGGGGATCATAACGTCCTCGACGCGGGCGGCCTCGAATTCCGCAAGTCGCAGCCGCATGTCGCGCCGGACTTCGGTCTCCGCCGGCGTGCGCGGCGCGTCGGTTCCATTGGACGCGATTTTCGGTCGGCGCGCGAACCCGAAAAGGCCGCGCGCCCGGCTTGATCGGGGCTCGTCTGGATCGGCGTCGTCTGGAAGGTCGGTCATCGTCTCGCGCGAGCGACGGGAATCGTCATCGGTTGGGCGGTTGAGTATGGGTCGGGAAAGCCGAGCGTGGCAAGCGCTTGACGCTCCAGGGCCTCCATCTCGGCGGCGTCGCCCTCGCCTTCATGGGTGAACCCGCAGAGATGAAGGTAGCCGTGAACGAGGAGGTGGCTGATATGCTGGGCGAGGCTCTTGCCGTCTCGGTCTGCGTCGCGGCGGACGGTCTCAAAGCCGAGCGCGATATCCCCAAGAAAGGGCGCGCTGGCCGGCCCGGCGGGAAAGGAGAGCACATCGGTCGGTTTGTCTTTTCCGCGCCATCGCGAATTGAGCGCTTGCATGGCCGCGTCGTTGGTTAGGAGCACATCGACGTCGCCGCCAGCGCCGACCTGTGCGGCGGCGGCCCCGAGAGCAGCCGAACAAACTCGCTCCAGATCGGATATCGTCTCCCAAGCGCCGCCATCGACGCGCAGGTCCATGTCGCCGGTCATGGCGCCGCGCGCTCATAGGCGTCGATGATGCGACCGACGAGATCATGGCGGACCACGTCGGCCGAGCTGAGCTTCGAGGTCGCGATCCCCGGCACGTCGCGCAAGATCTTGAGCGCGTGGGCGAGGCCCGACGGCGTTCCCATGGGAAGGTCCACCTGGCCTGGATCGCCCGTGACCACCATGCGGCTGTCGCGCCCAAGGCGGGTGAGCACCATTTTCATCTGGGCGACAGTTGTGTTCTGCGCCTCGTCAACGATGATGAATGCGTTCTTGAGGGTGCGCCCCCGCATAAAGGCGACGGGCGCGACCTCCACCTCGCCGCGTGCGATGCGTCGCTCCATCTGGTCCTTGCCCATCAGCTCCCGAAGCCCGTCCCAGATGGGCAGCATGTACGGATCGACTTTTTCTTCCAGCGTGCCGGGCAGAAAGCCGAGCTTCTCGCCGGCCTCGACGGCCGGTCTTGTGACGATCAGTCGTTCGCGCACGCCCTGAACCAGCTCCGACACGCCGGCGGCGACGGCGAGATAAGTCTTCCCGGTGCCCGCGGGTCCGACGCCGAAGACCAGCCCCGTCTCCGGCGTCGCCAGATGCTGCAGATAGGCGGCCTGGCCCTTGGTTTGCGGGGCCACGGGTCGTTTCAAGCCGCTGAGCGCCCTGAAGGCTCCGATCGGGCTGTCTGCAGCTTCAATCGCGCCCTCGAATTCCAGTTCGCTCGCTTCACCGCCCTGTTCCAGCTTTCGCTCGAACGCCGCAAGCGCCGCCTCGGCGGTCGCTACGCCGTCCGGCGTTCCGGTCAACTTAACGCCGCCGCCTTGGCTTTCGGCCCGCAGATCATGGTCCTTCAGCCGCGCCTCCAGACGCTGGAGATTCCGATGGTGCGGCCCGCAAAGTTCGCGCAGCCGCTCTGCGTCAGCCACAGCATAGGTCTTTGTCGCCCGGCCCGCCGACGCTTTGGAGGCGCGCGCTCGTCCGCTCAAGCGGCCGCCTCCGCCGCGGTTTTTATCCGTCCCGAGAGCGAGTTGAGGGAGGCGGCCTCGATCTCGATCTCCACGATCTGGCCTGCGAGACCAACTGTTCCCTCGAAATGCACCGCTTGCAGGTAGGGGCTGCGGCCATGCATCTGGCCGGCTTTGCGGCCCTGACCGGTGACGAGCACCGGAAGCGTCCGACCCACCTGGCGGGCGTTGAACGCGGCCTGCTGGTCTTTCAAAAGCGCCTGAAGGCGTTGCAGCCGCTCGTCTTTCACCGCTTCGGGCACTTGGCCGAACATGTCGGCCGCGGGCGTGCCGGGGCGCTGGGAGTACTTGAAGGAGTAAGCGATCGCATAGTCGACCTTGCGGACCAACTCCATCGTGTCTTCGAAATCCTGATAGCTCTCGCCCGGGAAGCCGACGATGAAATCGGAAGCGACGGCGATGTCCGGCCGCGCGGCGCGCATGGCGCGGATGATCTCTAGATAGCGTTCGGCCGTGTGGCCGCGGTTCATCGCTTTCAAAACGCGGTCGGAGCCCGACTGCACTGGCAAGTGGAAGAACGGCATCAGCGCGGGCGTGTCGCCATGGGCCGCGATCAGATCTTCGTCCATGTCGCGGGGGTGGCTGGTGACGAACCGGATGCGGTCGAGCCCGCCGATCTTGGCCAGATGCCGAACCAGGCGGCCAAGCCCCCATTCGTCGCCCGGCTCCAGCGCCGGGGCCGCCCCATGATAGGCGTTCACATTCTGACCGAGCAGCGTGATCTCGCGCACCCCCTTCGCGATCAGCGCCCGGGCTTCCAGAACGACATCATCGACCGACCGCGAAACCTCCGCGCCGCGCGTGTAGGGGACGACGCAGAACGTACAGAACTTATCACAGCCCTCTTGGATCGAGAGGAAAGCGGCCGGCCCGTCGGGTTCGCGGGTTTTCGGCAGGGCGTCGAATTTTTCAAGCGTGTCGAACTCGGTCTCGAGCCGGTCGCCCATGGCGCGTGACGCGCGGGCCACCATTTCCGGCAGCTTATGGTAGGCCTGGGGTCCGAGCACGAGGTCCACGGCCGGTTGCCGGCGGATGATCTCCTCGCCCTCGGCTTGGGCGACGCAGCCGGCCACCGCGATGGTCATTTTCCCGCCCGCGGCCTCCTTCAGCTTTTTGAGCTGGCCAAGCTCGGAGAAGACCTTTTCGGTCGCCTTTTCGCGGATGTGGCAGGTGTTGAGGATCACAAGGTCCGCGCCCTCCGGGGTCTCCGAAGGCGCGTAGCCGAGCGGCGCCAGAACGTCCCGCATCCTTTCGGAATCGTAGACGTTCATCTGGCAGCCATAGGTCTTGATGAAGAGGCGTTTCGCCGGCGCTGTCGTCATCTCGGCGCTTATGACTCAAAAGCTCCGGCGCGACTAGCGGAACGTCTCGCGTCAGCTGGTGAAACCAGCTCGATGGCGGCCGTGCCCCACCGCACGGAACACGAGAAGGGCTCCGCGAAGCCGGGGGATCGATCGACGGTCGGGTGTTGCGTGCTGAGCGGTAGCCGGAAGAAACCCCCTAACATCTCGGCCGCGAGCCCTGGGGCGTCGCGCCCTAAGCGGCGCTACCCGCTAAGCCCCTCGAGAAAACGGGTTGTGATTTCGCCCAGCGCGTCGACGGCGTAGCCGCCTTCCATAACCACCAATTTAGGTTGGGACAGCTTAGCGATGCGCTCGCCGAGCGCCGCATAGTCGTCGACCGTGAGTTTGAAGAAACTAATCGGGTCGTGTTCATAGGTGTCCGCGCCGAACGATACGATAACGAGATCCGGTGCGAAGGCGTCGACGAGCGAGACCGCATCGTCGAGCGCCTCCAGGTAGCCGTCGGCCGCCGTGCCGTGGGGGAGTGGGCGGTTAAGCGTGGCGCCCTCGCCGGCCCCTTCGCCGCGCTCGTCGGCTCGGCCCCAGAAATAGGGAAAGTCCGTCGCTGGATTTGCGTGAATTGACGCGAAGAAGACATCGCTTCGATCGTAGAAGATGTCTTGGGTGCCGTTTCCGTGGTGATAGTCGACATCCAGAATCGCCACGCGTTCGGCGCCCTGGCTTCGTGCGGCCTCGGCGGCGATCGCCGCGTTATTGAGATAGCAGTAGCCGCCCATATAGTCACGCCCGGCATGGTGGCCGGGCGGCCGGCAAAGCGCGAAGGCCGATGCCTCGCCGCTTTTCATCACCCCGTCGAGCGCGGTCAAGGCGGTTTGGGCGTTCCAATAGGCGGCCTCCCAAGTCTCCGCGACGATTGGGGTCGCCGCGTCGAAACTGTAATTGGCGAGCTGGCCGTCGACGGCTTTGAAATCGTTGGGACGCTGTCCCCTCGTCGGGAAAACATACGGGATCGCGTCGCCTTTGCGGCCGTCGGCGCGCCACTCGCCGTAGACGCGCTCGAGGAAAGCGACATAGCGTGCGTCGTGCACCGCTTCGATCGGCGCCCGTCCATGGTCGACGGGCGGTTCGGTTTCGCCGACAGCTGATAGGATAGCCTCGGCCCGCGCCGGGCTTTCGAAATAGGGTGTAAGCGCGCCATTGTGCAGCTCGTTCTCCGGCGCGTGGGTCAGTTGCCGCGGGTCGAAGACCGTTCGCACCTCAGGCGCTCTTCGAGCGGGGCGGGACCATGAAAAAGCGCGAGCTTTCCTTCATATAATCCGCGTAACCTGGCCGTTTCTTGGCGCTTTTGTTGTCCATCATCGGAATCGAGATGAACCAGAAGAGCAAGAACATGGCGAGCGCGCCAACCCCGGTCCAGGCGTGCTCGAAACCGGCGGATAAGGCGAATAGCCAAAGGCTGAACCACATCGCCACTTCGCCGAAATAGTTCGGGTGCCGCGACCAGGCCCAAAGGCCGTCCGTCATAATCGCCTCATTTCCCTTGGGCGCGCGGCGGAACTTCCGCATCTGCCCGTCCGAGATCAATTGGATGGTCACCGCGCCCATGCCGACGGCGAAGGCGACGAGATCGAAGACGAGGTTGGGCGGGTTGTCGGCGGAAAGCACCGGATAGGCAGGCAGCATGCCGAGGAAGACAAGGAGGGTGGGAAACATGCAGATGCCGGCGAGGTTTGCGGCCTGGTAGGCCGGGCCGGTTTGGGATCGGATGTCCTGGTAACGCCAGTCTTCGTGCTTAAGACCCGGCCAGTCCCGCGCCCAATTCGAAGTGAGCCGGACCGCCCAATAGACGAGCACCGTCATGAAGAGCACGTCGCGCACGCTCATGTCCCAACC
>CAYYNG010000062.1:0-8555 GCA_964472435.1 uncultured Hyphomonadaceae bacterium
GCGCGACTATCTCTACATTCCGCTCGGCGGCAATCGCCGCGGCGAGGCGCGGCGCAACATCAACCTCATGACCACCATGCTGCTTGGCGGGCTTTGGCACGGGGCCTCGTTCAACTTCGTCATTTGGGGCGGGCTCCATGGCGGAGCGCTCATCCTCGAACGGGTTTGGAACGCCCGATTTGCGCGATTTGGCGGCGCGCTGGGCGGGCTCGGCCCGCTGATCGGAGGGATCGTGACGTTCTATTGGGTCAATCTCGCCTGGATTTTTTTCCGCGCGCCGACCCTTGAGCAATCGGTCGCAATGGCGCGGACGTACCTCACCTTCTCTTCGAGCGGTTCTGAGAGTCTGCCCATCGCCGTGTGGCCGCCGCTGATCATCTTGGGCGCGGCGCACTATCTCAGCCACCGGTTCGACGCCCAAGGCGCGCTCGTTCGGCTCTCGCCCAACGGGTTCGCCGCCGCTTATGGCGCAATGGCGGCCGTGGCGCTCACATTCGTGCCGCTGGGTTATCGCCCCTTCATTTACTTTCAATTCTAGGCGTTCGCGGCCATTCGCCTGGCCGCCTCGATGATCCGGCGAGTCTCCGGCCAAATCTCGATCTCCGCAAGCGCGCGGGGGCTGACGAACATCGCGTCGTCCGCGTCGTCTCCGGCGATTGGCTCGCCGCGTTCCCAGCCCGCGGCATAGTCGGCCAAGAGATAGTGCCGCACCGTTTCACCGCTGCGCCGGGACGTGAAGATGGCGTCGACGACGTCGATCAGTCCTATTAGTCTTGCGCAGACCCTCGTCTCCTCGCCAAGCTCCCGCAGCGCCGCCTCATGCGCCCGCTCGCCGAACTCGATGCGGCCGCCGGGTAAGGACCAATCGCCGATAAGCGGCGGTGTTCCGCGCCGAATGAGCAGCACGTCCGCGCCGCGAAAACAGGCGACCCCCACGGCGGGGATGACGGCGCGAGGTGGAGCTTCAGAGGTCACCGCGCTAGTTATGGAATGAAACCACGGAGTTGGCGATATGCGCGCAGGGCTCGTGTCCATCCTAGCCATTCTCGCCGTCGGGGCGGCGACGGCTCAAGAGAGCGGGGCGGTCGACGGACTGGTGGAGCTTACCCCGGACGAGGCCCGGGCCGAGCTCTTCGGCGTCCATCTTTATGGCGTCCTTGCGGGCTCCGAGCGGCCTTGGGACGAATGCATCGAGCCCGATGGCTACACCCGATACTCCATCGATGGCCGGGTCAAGCGCGGCCGGCTTTGGATCGACCCCGAAGAGGGGGCGTGTTTCACCTATGACGGGGCCACGGCGTCCTGCTTCAAAGTCTATCGGCATGGCGATGGCTATCTCTTCGCCGCCGGGCTCAGCCGGTATGTGACTGTCGAGGTGCGCCGCCCCGTCGCTTCGTGTCTGGACGCCGAGCCTATCGCTTAGCCCGGCTTCGTGATTTCATGTTGCGGCGCAATATCTTCTTCAGCGTTCGCGGATAGGCAAAGCACATGGCGTCACGATCAGCTTCAAAGGCCCGCCGGCCGATCAGCCTTGCTTTGCAAGGCGGCGGCGCCCACGGCGCGCTCACATGGGGTGTTCTGGATCATTTGATCGAAGACGGCCGATGCGACATTCAGGCGATTACGGCGACGTCCGCCGGCGCCATGAACGCTGTCGCTTACGCATCGGGCCTTGCCGAGGGCGGGCCCGACGGCGCCCGCGAGACGCTTGAGCGGTTTTGGCGCGGCATCTCCACCCGCAGCGCGCCGCTGGCCTTCAGCGCCGCCCCGCCCGGGCTGAACGGGCTCGAAGCGTTCAATCCCTTCCAAGCCTTCACGCCCTTTAATCTGATGTCGGCGCTCACCTCGGTTGCGAGCCCATACGACCTCAACCCGTTCGATTACAATCCTCTCAAGGACGTCGTTCAGACGATCGTGGATTTCGACGCCGTCCGCGAAGCGCCCGTCGAATTGCACGTCGCCGCGACGAATGTCCAAACCGGCCGGTCCAGCATCTTTTCGGGGGAGGACGTCACGCTCGAGGCGACCCTTGCGTCGGCTTGCCTGCCCCAAACCTTCAAAGCGGTAGAGATCGACGGCGAGGCTTATTGGGACGGGGGCTACATGGGCAATCCCTCGCTCTATCCGCTGATCTATTCCGGCGCGCCGCAGGATTTTCTTTTGGTGACCCTTAACCCGCTTTATCGGGCAGGCATTCCGAAAACGGCCGGCGCCATCCAAGACCGCCTGAATGAGATCAGCTTCAATTCCGCGCTGATCGGCGAATTGCGGGCCATAGCGTTTGTTCAGCGACTGCTCGACGAAGACTGGCTGGCCGATCGGGCGCGAAAGCGATACCGGCGGCTCTTCGTCCACGTTATCAGCGGCGGGGCCGTGCTGTGCGATCTTTCGCTTGAAACGAAATATGATACGCGCTGGACATTTCTGACGGATATGCGCGATCGGGGCCGCGCTCTCGCCGCTGAATGGCTTGAGGCCAACTTCGACAAGATCGGCAAATGCTCCAGCATAGACCTTCGCGAAGAGTTCCTCTCCGGCAGCTAATCCGCGACGGCGCGTGACAGGAAATAAATGCGCGCTGCGCCGAAGGTTCGCTCGTCGAGCACGCGCCAGCCCGGCGGCGCGATTGTTTCCCGAGACGAGACCTCCGCCACCGCCACGCCTCGGGCCGTCAGCCACCCGCCGTCGACCAGGCGCGCCAAGGCAGGCTCCACCAGGTTTGTCTCGTAGGGGGGATCGAGGAAGGCGAGATCGAACGGTGCGGTCCAGGTCGCATCGCACGGGCCGAGCGCTGTGGCGGAGCGGCGATGGATTCGCGTTCGGCCGAAGAGGTCGAGGCGTTCGATATTGTCGCGAATCGCCGCGCGGGCCGCGGCCCCCGTTTCGACGAACGTGCAGAAGGCGGCGCCGCGCGAAAGCGCCTCGAGGCCCAACGCGCCGGAGCCTGCGAAAAGGTCCAACACCCGGGTCCCCGGGAGCGGCGGCGCCCAGTCCGCATGGGTCAGCACATTAAAGAGCGCCTCCCGCGCACGGTCTGATGTCGGCCGCGTCGCCTGGGTTTTCGGCGCCGCGATCGTACGTCCTTTATAGTCGCCGGCGACGATGCGCATCAGGGCTCCCTTCGCATAGTCCGGCGACAAGTGTAACATCCGCCGGAACCAAGCTGGAGGCGGACTATGCCGGATGTGCGGGCGGAGACCCAAGGCGCAGCGCGGATCATACGGTTTGACAATCCGCCGCGGGGGTACATGACCGCGGCGGGGGCGGGCCTGTTGGCCGCGCAGGTGGTCGATGCGGCGGCCGATGCAGCGGTTCGGGCGATCATCCTCACGGGCGTCGGCGATGTTTTTGTTCGCCACTATGACGTCGCGGAAATCGTTGCGGCCGGCGAGGCGCTGGCGACGGGCGCGATCAGCGCCGATGCTTTCGAGACGGGCCCGTTTATCGACTTGCTGACCGCCGTGTCGGAGGCCCCGAAGCCAGTGATCGCGGCGATCAACGGCGTCTGCATGGGCGGCGGCTTCGAATTGGCGCTCGCCTGCGACCTTCGAATCGCAGGCGCAGCTGTGCATGAGATCGGCTTGCCGGAGGTCCGGGTCGGCATTTTTCCAGGCTGGGGCGGCACCCAGCGGCTGCCGAGGCTCATCGGCGAGGCGGCTGCGCTGGATTTCATTCTTCGCGGCCGGGTCGTGACGGCGGCGGAGGCGGCGGACGACCACTTGGTCCACGAGGCCGTCCTCAATCCTCTTGGGCGTGCGCTTGAGATCGCCGAAGAGATCGCCTCTCGGGGCGCCGAAGGCGTCGCTGCAGCGAAGCGCCTCATACGATCGGCGGCCGACAAGCCGCTCGCGGACGGTTTGCAAGCTGAACGATATGCGTTTCAAAACGTGCTTCGCACGGACACCGCGATGTCGGCCATGCGCGCTTTCCTCAAGGGCGATGGAGATATCACGCATTGAGTGCCGAGCCGATGGAGCGGGCGCTCGCTCTCGCTCGGGAGGCGGCCGCGGCGGGCGAGGCGCCGATCGGCGCGGTGATCGTAGACCCGGTATCGCGCGCCATCATAGCTGAAGGTCGAAATGCGCCGATCGGGATGTCCGACCCCACCGCGCACGCTGAGATCGTCGCGCTGCGGGCGGCGGCGCGGAAGATCGGCAATTACCGCTTGCCCGGCCTCGACCTCTACGTGACGCTCGAGCCGTGCGCGATGTGCGCCGGGGCGATCAGCCATGCCCGCATCCGTCGTTTGGTTTACGCCGCATCCGACCCAAAGGGCGGGGCTGTCGCCCATGGCCCGCGCCTGTTTGGGCAGCCGACCTGCCACTGGCGGCCCGAGATTGTAGAGCTTCAAGATCGCGCCCAGGAGGCTGGCGACCTGCTTCGGGATTTCTTCCGCGCGCGGCGCTGACGGCCGGTCTATTCGGCCGGAAGCGGTTTGCGCTCCGCGCCGCGCCGGCCCCGGATCCATCGATAGGCCGACTGATAAGCGTAGGGGCCGTCAGCCGTCTTTTCAACGAAATGACAGCGGGTGAGCGTTCGATAGAAATCGCGCCAGACCCAGCGAGGGGAGCTGAGATAGCGCTCACCTAAGAGCGGTTTCACGGCTTCCGTCGCCTCAACCAGGTGGTAGTGCGGAATTGTTGGAAAGATGTGGTGGATCACGTGCCGGTCCCCGATATGGTGGGTCAGCCAATTGAAAGGGAAATAGTTGCGATCGACCGTCGCCAGCGCGCCTTTAAGGCCCGTCCAGCTATCGGTGTCGTAGGAGGGCACTTCAGGCGAGACATGCTGCATATACGTCACGAAGGTCAGCCAACCGGCGAACACCAAATAAGGCAGCAGAACGTAGGTCGCGAACACCTCCCAACCGAAGCGGAACCCAATCCACCCATAGACCGCCGCGAAGCCGGCGACGATCGCCACGCTGGCGAGGTACGAGACCTTCACGTGTTCGGCGTAAAGATCGCTGACGGTGGTGAAATGGCTGCCCTTAATGGGACTGTAGGTCGTGATGTTTCGAAATCCGAGCAGATACATCGGCCAACCGATGAGCAGGAACAGCCCGGACCGGAAAATGATCTTTCGGAACGCGTTGTCCTGGCCGGGCTGCACGGGACGGAACACCTCCTCCTTCTTGAGATGGCCGGTGTTCATGTGGTGGGAGGCGTGGCTGCGCTGCCAGCTGCGATAGGGCACGAGGATCACGCCATGGGTTAAGAGGCCGACCCAGGTGTTCAGCGTGCGGTTTTTCGCAAAGCCGCCGTGGCCCGCATCATGCCCGATAACGAAGAGCGACCAGAGCAGCGTGCCGATGAGGAAGATGATCGGCGCCTTCAGCGCCCAGGTCGACGTTTGCGCCAACAACGCATAAAGCCCTGCGATCATTAGAAGATCGAAAATCAAATAGGCGAAAGACCGCCCGATGCTCGGCTCGAAACAACGGGCGGGAATCGCCGCTTTAAGATCGTTCCGTGTTATGGAAAGCTCCGCCATGCTCCGTGCTCCGAATAAGGCTGGTTCGCCTTTGAATAGCAGCCCTCGGCCCGCCCGCCAATCACCCGTCGCGGGCGCGAGGCCCAGGTGGCGCAACGGTCGCGGTTTGTGAACGGTCGCCCCGGAATGATCCGTATCGATCGCCGGCTCGTCGATCTTGGGTTGTTCGAAAGCCGCGCTGCGGCGCGGGCGGCCATCGAAGCCGGCGGCGTGGTCGCCGATGGGGCGACAGTCCGAAAGCCATCGCAACTCGTCTCGGAAACCGCGTCGATCGAGGCGAAGCCAGCCCATCCCTACGTCTCCCGCGGCGGGCTGAAGCTGGCCCATGCGCTGAATGTTCTCGACCTTGAGCCGTCGGGCCGGGTCTGTCTGGATATCGGGGTCTCGACCGGCGGTTTCTCGGATGTGTTATTACAGCGCGGGGCGGCGCGGGTGACGGCCGTTGACGTCGGCCGAGGTCAACTCCACCCGGGTGTTGCGCAAGACCCGCGCCTTGTCTCGCTCGAGGCGACCGACGCCCGCAGCTTGACGGTCGACCAAATCAGCCCCGCGCCCGATCTGATCGTCTGCGACGCAAGTTTCATTGGTCTTGAGAAAGTCTTGCCGGCGGCGCTGGCTTTGAGCGCGCCGGGCGCGGACCTCGTCGCGCTCTTCAAGCCCCAGTTTCAGGTCGGGCCGGACCATGTCGGCAAGGGCGGCCTTGTCAAAGACGCCGCGGCGATTTCGCGGGCGGCGGCGCGGTTCGAGGCCTGGTGCGACGCTCAAGGTTGGCCTATCGCCGCCTGGACCGACAGCCCGATCTTGGGCGGCGATGGAAACGCTGAGCGCTTGGTTCACGCCCGGCGCGCGCCGATCGGCTAGTAGGTCGGAACCCACGCCCCGCTTGCGTCGCGGCAAACATCGACAGGTTCTTGGATCGGCCGGCCCTGGTGATAGCCGACAACGACGAAGTCCAGCCGGCAATCGGCCGGCGCTGCGCCTTTCACCGAAGGTCCGCCCAGGAGCGGGGCGCCTTTGCCGCGGCGTGCGGGCGGCGGGGGGCTCGGGGGAACGGGCGGCGGCGGGGCGAAGACCACTTGCGGCCGGCAATCGGTCGCCGCCGCGCCGAGGGCGCCGCCGGCGAGCCCGCCTAGGATCGCGCCAAGGGCGATTGCGCCGGCGTCATTGTCGCGGCGAACGAAGCGGCCCCGGCGAAATCCGCGGCGAACGAACACGACGTCGTCGTCCGCGATCGCAGCGCCGGCGACGCCGCCCAGGGTCGCGCCCGCCAGCGCGCCGACGAACCCGTTCGCATTTCGCTGGGCCTGGCAATGGGGCTGCGCGGCCGCCGCGCCGGCGAGGGCGAGGGCGGCGGAGGCGAGGGTGACCAGGCGAACGGGCATCGATTGCTCCCAACGTAACTTTCTAAAACAATGCTGCGCAACCGCGGCTGAACGGAAGCTGAAGGGCTGGACGACGGGCCCGTCGTGACCCAAATTTCCACCATGAGCGTTCTTTCGAATGTCACCACCCTCGCCGGTCGGGCGCGCTACGCGGCCGCCCAAGGCCTTCGCTCCGCCTGGTATGGCGGCAACTACGCCCTTGCCCGGCGCCGGGCGGGCGGGTTCACGCGCCCTGGTGAAGCGGCGTTCCGGCCGGAAAGCGGACCACCCGATTTCCAAGCGTTGCGAAACGCGTTTTTTGAGTTGTTCCGCCAGGATCTCGCCAATGTCGAGGCGGGCCTCTACCCCCCGCCCAATGATGTGCGGTTGACCGATCTCCTCGGCGCCGTTCGGTCGGCTGCGGCTTTTCAGGCGGACGTGCCTAAAGTCGACCGCCGCCGGATGGCGCGCGACGGCGCCGAGGTTCGGTCGAGCGACGCCGCCGACCCGGACCGGTTCCCGACATACTACCGTCAAAATTTTCATTATCAAACAGATGGTTGGCTGAGCGACGAGAGTGCTGCGCTCTACGACACCCAAGTCGAGACTCTGTTCACCGGAGCCGCAGATGCGATGCGGCGGGCGGCGCTCGCCGAGATTGCGCGCGAGTTACGGGGCCGCGATCAGCGCGATGTGGCCCTGCTCGACGTGGCCGGCGGCACGGGCCGCTTTCTCGCCCAGGTGCTTCGCGCGTACCCGAAATTGAACGCAGCGATGCTGGATCTGTCGCCGAACTATTGCGCCGCCGCGCGGGAGAAGCTGTCTGCGTGGCCCAGGGCCGAAGTGATCGAGGGGGCGGCGGAAGCTTTGCCAATCGAAGACGAAAGCCAGGATATCATTGTTTCGATTTACCTTTTTCACGAATTGCCGCCGCGGGTGCGGCCGCAGGTTTTCGCTGAGATGGCGCGGGTCTTGAAGCCGGGCGGGCTCTTCGTTTTCGCCGACAGCCTGCAATTCGGCGATGCGCCGGACCTGGATGGGTTGCTCGAGTACTTTCCAGAAGGCTTTCACGAACCTTACTACAAAGGGTATCTGAAGGCGGATCTCGACGCCCAGCTGACCGAAGCGGGCCTCGTCAAAGAGCGGAAAACAAACGCCTTTTTGACGAAAGTCATGACCTGGCGGAAGGCCGGGTGAGCCTCAGCCGCCGGGCGGCGATCGGGCTTGCAGCCGCCGGCGCGGCCTTGCCTTTGGCGGACGCCTGGGGCCAGGGACTCCGGTCCGCGCTTGCTGAGAAGCTCGCCATGCTCACCGACCCTGTCAGCGGTGCAGCCCCCGCCGCGGGCGTCCTGGTCAGACGCAGAGGCGAGACCATCCTGGCCGAAACCGCCGGGGCGGCCCAGCTGCCGCGCCCCGGCGGAGGGGAACCTACACCATTCAAAACAAATACGAAATTCCGTGTCGCTTCGATCTCGAAAATGGCCACGGCGTTAATCGCTCGTCGCCTTGCGCAAGAGGGGCGGATCGACCTCGATGCGGACGTGGCCCGCCTGTTCGAGCCCGCCTTGCGACACCCCTCCGGCGAGCCGATCACCCTGCGGCGGCTCCTCTCACACACGTCCGGCATCGCCGATCCGGCGGTGTACTGGATGGCGGCGCCGGGCCGGACGGAGGACCTCTTCCCGCCGAATATGTTCGCCC
>CAYYNG010000063.1:0-8424 GCA_964472435.1 uncultured Hyphomonadaceae bacterium
GGGCTGGGGCTGATCGAGGCGATTGCCGAGGAGGACATCCTTGCCAACGTCGACCCCGGCGACGCCGACGGCGACGGCATCTCCGGCCGGCCCCGCCGCCTGCCGGACGGCGCGCTGGGGCGGTTCGGGTGGAAGGCCAGCGCGCCATCGATCCTGGAGCAGACGGCGGCCGCGTTCTCCAATGACATGGGGCTGTCGACGCGGGTGCGGCCGGCGCCCCATGGCGACTGCACGCCGGCGCAAACGGCATGCCGCGGGGCATTCCACGGCAACACCGAAGCCGAGCCCGAGGTCGTCGATGAGCTGTTGGATCTGGTGGTGTTCTATTCCCAAACCTTGGCGGTGCCCGCCCGGCGCGACCTGGACGATGCGGACGTCCTGGCCGGCAAGGCGCTGTTCTACCAGGCCGCCTGCACCGCCTGCCATGTCCCGAAGTTCGCAACGTCAGGGGACGCGGCACCGGAGCAGCGGGGCCAATTGATCTGGCCCTACAGCGACTTTCTGCTCCACGATATGGGCCCCGGCCTCGCCGACGGGAACCCGACGGCCGACGTGGCCGCCAGCGAATGGCGCACCCCGCCGCTGTGGGGCATCGGCCTGACCGCCACGGTCAGCGGCCACACCTTCTTCCTGCATGACGGCCGCGCCCGGTCGCTTGAGGAGGCGATCCTGTGGCACGGTGGCGAGGCCGAGGCGGCGCGCGACGCCTTCGCCCGGATGCCCGCCGCGGACCGCGCCCGCCTGATCCGCTTTTTGGAGAGCCTTTGATGAAACGCCTCGCTCTGGCGGCCGCTTTGGCATCACCCCTCGCGGCAGAGACACAGTTTGCGCCGGAGGACGCACAGATCCTCCAAGACGGTCTGATTGAAACGGCGGATACCTTCATCCGGCCGGCCTACGCGGCATGGGCTGACGCAACCGCCGACATGACCTCGACGCTGGCGGCGCATTGCGGCGGCGCGGCAGCGGAGGCGGAGGTGGGCGCGGCGTATGCGGGCGCCTTCCTCGCCTGGCAGCGGGCCAGCGTCGTGCAACTGGGCCCGATCATGGAGGCCGAAGGCCCGATGCGCGTCCAGCTTTGGCCCGACCCGAAGGGCTTCTCCGGTCGGGCGGTTCGAGCGGCTGTGGCGGCCAGTGACCCGGCGCTGCTGGCGCCGCGCGGGTTGGAAGGGCGATCCATCGCGCTCACCAACTTGACCGCTTTGGAACATCTCGTATCGGGTGAGTTGGCGCCCGGCACCTATGCCTGCGACCTGGCCGTCGCGATCGCTGCGTTCCAAGCCGACCTGGCCGAGACGGTCGTCGCGGCCTGGTCCAACGGGTCGGCCTTCCGCGCCGACTTCGACAGCGCCGCGGCGGGCACGGGGCGCTATGCCTCGGTGGACGACCTGCTGCGAGAGGTGTTGTCCGGCACCGTCGTCTACGTGGATCGGTTGCGCAAGTTCAAGCTGGAGCGTGGGCTCGGCACGGCCCCCGGCGAGGCCCGCCCCGAGCGGACCGAAGCGGCACGGTCGGGCCTTGGGCTCAACAGCATAGCGGTTGGCTTTGACGTGCTGGCCGATCTCTACGAGGTCCCGTTTGGCGTGTTCGACGTCGCCCCCGACATCGGCGGCGCGACGGAGCACTACGCGCTGGCGGCGAGCGCAGCGAACGCCGCCGCTGTGCTTGCGCGCGAGCCACGGAGCCTTGCGGACATCGCCGCCGAAGACGGCGCCATGGCCGAGCAACTGCGCTCGACAGCCCGCCTCCTGATCTTCCACGAGACCTATCTCAAGACCGTCTTTCCAGCGTCGATTGGCCTGAGCACGGGCTTCACCTCAGCCGATGGCGACTGACCGGCGGGCGGTGTTGCGGCACCTGGCCGCCGGTCTCGGGCTTGCCGCGTGCCGGGGCGCCACGGGTCAGCCAGCCGAGCGCGCGGCCTATGTGGGCATCGAGACGGACGCGCTGACCGAGCTGAGCCATGCGACCCTCCACACCGCGTCGGGCGCGCCCCTGGGCCGCGTGCCACTGCACTTTCGCGCGCATGGCATGGCGGAGCATGGCAGGCGGCTGATTGTCTTCCCGCGCCGTCCGGGCGACCGTTTCGCGGTGATCGACATGGAGAGCTTGGAGATCGTCGCGGTCGTCCGCTCGCCGCCGGGACGACACTTCTACGGCCATGGCGCGATCACCCGAGACGGGGCTGTGCTGCTTGCGACGGAGAACGACCTCGGCACCCTTCAAGGCGTCCTTGCGGTCTACGATCTGGCCGAGCAGCGCCGGCTCGGTGAAATCGCGCTGCCGGGACCCGGTCCACACGACATCGCGCGTGCACCCGATGCAGACACCTTTTTCGTCGCCCTGGGCGGGCTGGAAACCCATCCCGAGTACGGCCGCACGCCGCTGAACCTGTCCACCTTTCGCAGCGAGATCCTGCGGCTGTCCCTGGATCGCGGGCGCCCCGAAGGATTGGGGATCTGGCCCGGCGCCGCTGGCCTCTCGCTGCGCCATCTCGCGATGGATGGCCGAGGCCGGGTCTACATTGGTGCCCAGCTGGAGGATCCGCGTCGCGCGCAAGGCCAGGGGATGGTTTGGCTGGTCGATGGCCAAAGCGTCACCCGGCTCGACCTTGGGGTCGATCTGCGCGGCTACGTGTCCTCGGTCGCAGCGAACGGTGACCGAGCACTGGTGTCGTCCAAGGAGGCTGGGCTGGTCCTTCACCTCGACGGCGCACGGCTGGTGGGACGCGATGCCATCCCGGGCGCAAGTGCCGTGGCCCTCGCGCCGTCGCTGGCCGCACTCGGTGGGCATCAGAGCGTGACCCTCAACGGAACCACGATCTCGGCCCGTCCGGGTCACGAGTTCGACAACCACGGCCTGGCGGTCGGTCTTCCCTAAGGCGCGCCGACCCTGGGCCGGCCTCAAGCCAGCGTCCAACAAATCGCGGCCAGGTGATGGTGCCCGGGGGCGGATTTGAACCACCGACACGCGGATTTTCAATCCGCTGCTCTACCCCTGAGCTACCCGGGCGGGTTTGGCGGGGCCAATGGAGGGCGGGTTATAGGCGCGGCCCGCGAGCCTGTCCATGCCTCTTTCAGTCCTCCAGCCCGCGCGATGCGGAGGGGGCCTCCTCCGCATCCTCGGCCGGCCGGCCCGGAATGGCGTAGACGCCCTTCATCCACCGCGAGAGGTCGAGATCGGCGCACCGCTTCGAACAAAAGGGCCGATAGGCGGGATCGACAGGCGCGGCATCGCACGCGGCGCAAAGGGCGGCTGCGGGTTTTCGGGTCATCGCCGGGTCACTCCCCAGGTGGGTCGGTCGGAAAAAGCGACGTCTATCCGCCCTCGATAGCGATTGCGCAAGGTCGAAATCCCCTGCAGCCCCCCCGAAATCGACGCGGGATCGAGGCGGGGGGGCAGGTCGAGCGTGAGAAACGCCGATGGCGCGGCCGCGGCCTCGCGCTCGGCGGCGCGTACGGCCGCCCAGAGCTCCGTCTCCGGCGTCGTTGCGCCGCCGTCGTCTTGAAGGATGTGGGCGATCGGCGCGGCGGTCCATTCCAAGTTCGCTTCCAAGAGCCCGAACCCGGTCGGTCCCCAGGGCGCCACTTTAAACCGGCGGCGCAGCCGGCCCTTCAGCGCCGCATCGAACCGCTCGCGGAGTTTCGGGCTGCGGCCGGCCGCCGAAAGACAATCCAGGACCACGAGGCCGCCCAAGCCGCGCAGGGCGATTTGACGCGCCGCCTCGTCGATGGCCGCCAGCGTCGTGGCGAGAGCTTGGGCCCGCGCGCCGCCCGTCCCGCGACGGCCCGCTGTATCGATATCGACGGCCGTGAGCGCCGGCGTCTCGGCGAACCGGATCCGCCCACCGCCCGCGAGCGTCGCGGCCGGCGCGAGGCTCTCTTCGACCGCGGCGTCGATCGCCTCGTCCTCAGGCCCGACGCGGTCCACCCCCGCCGCGGCGCCGCCCGCCAGCGTCGCCCGCCACGCCTCGAACGGGCTGCGCTCGACATCGCCCTCCCGCCATGGCGCGACGCGGGCCAGTTTGCCCCGGCGGGCTTCTGCGGCGATGCGGACGGCGAGCCGCGCCCCCTCTGCGATCCCCTCGGCGTGCTTCGTCGGCAGAAAGGCCGCCTCGCCTTGCTCGAGCTCCAAAAAGACCCCGCCCTGGGCCGCGTCCACGCTGCGGGCGAGGGCCGGCAGCCGCTCGCCGAGCCGGGCGCGCCGGCCCCGGTCCGCCCAGCGATCGAGGAAGAGGCCGACGGCCGCGCCCTCGCCGTCGAGCGCGACGGCGCGGCGCTCGCCAACGGCGTCTTGATCGAGGATTCTGACAACGCCCATCGCTGCGACCATAGCGCCGGCCTGCGATTCGCCGAAAGGCGACGCTGGATCATCGCCCAGGTTCGGGTTTAAGTGGCGTCCGATCGTCGTTGGGGGACGTCCGGCATGGAGTTGGACCTTGCGCGTCCGCGTCGCCGCGCCCCTGAGCGCAAAGCGAAGTCAAGGAGCCCAGCATGGCGAGAGACCTGGCCGCCCATCTCGATCCCGCAACGGGTCCCAAGCGTATTTTGTCGCTCGCCGGCGGCGGCGTGCGGGGCCTTGTCACGCTCGGCGTATTGGACCGGCTGGAGAAAATGCTGCGCCTGGAAATGGGCGATGCGGACTATCGGCTGAGCGAGCATTACGACCTCATCGCCGGCACCTCGACGGGCTCGATCATCGCCACCGGCCTCGCTCTGGGCTGGGAGGTGGAGACGATCAAGGCGCTCTATGACGCGCTTTGCCCGGTCCTTTTCAAACCGAACCGCCGCCTCGGCTTCGTCATGCCGAAGCACGACGTTCGCTTCCTGGAACAAAAACTCGACGAGCATTTGGTCGAAGCCGACGGCGCGCCTTTGGAGCTTGGGTCGCCGGAGCTCAAGACCGGTCTTCTGATCTGTGCGAAACGCATGGACACAGACTCGGCGTGGCTTTTGACGAACCATCCCAAGGCCAAGTTCTACGATGCAGTGGAACCGGGCCAGCGGTGGCGGCCGAACAAAAACTACCGATTGAAAGACCTGGTTCGCGCCAGCACGGCGGCGCCCACGTTCCTCTCGCCGATGGAGATCAAAATCTCCGACGGCAGCCACGGCTTCGATCCCGAGGACGGCGTTTTCGTCGACGGCGCGATCGGCGGCCACAATTGCCCGGCCTTCGCCGCATTTCAGGTGGCGACGCTGCCCTCCTACGCCTTCCACTGGCCGACCGGCGAGCAGAACCTCTCCATCCTCTCGATCGGCACCGGCCAGTACCGCGAGCGCCGACGCGTCAAAGACTTCGTCAAGCTGTCGGCCGTCTGGCAGGGCATCGGCGCGCTCCAAGGCATGATTTCGGAAAGCCAGCGCA
The DNA here is from genome assembly GCA_964472435.1 of uncultured Hyphomonadaceae bacterium. Lineage (GTDB taxonomy): Bacteria > Pseudomonadota > Alphaproteobacteria > Caulobacterales > Hyphomonadaceae > CAYYNG01. The sequence goes on from CAYYNG010000063.1 coordinate 5,368, forward strand.
ACACGCTGTTGGTGATGCAGGCGCTCTCCAACCCGCGCAAACCGTGGCGGCTGAACAGCGAGATCGGCGGGCTCAGCGATGAGCTGCTCACCACCGCCCCCCTCTTCCATTTCCAGCACCACGATGTGGAGATCGAGCGCGACGACCTCATCAACCGGCTCGGCTTGTTCAACGAGAAGGGCTCGAAGATCGACAAAATCCGAGACGGCCTGCGGAATATGGCGAACGGCCGGCCGGAGAACCTTCGCTATTGCTTCGCGCTCGGCTGCGCGCTCGGCGAAGACCTCGACCGCGAAGACTTATTCCTTTAGCCCGATCGGCCCCAGGGCGAGAATGATCGCGCGCAACAAGGCGTCTTTACGTTTTTCGTAGTCCGGCAGCTCGGCGTAGGGGACGAGCAGCGGATGGGTCTTGGCCGCTTCATTCTTCTCGGGCCCATACCGCCAGCCGTCCCGGCGTTTCTGATCCATCCATTGGTCGTGCTGGGCGGAGGGTGGCGCGGCCGGGTTCTCGATCGTGAACCGCACGCTTTCGAGACTGGAGGCGCGCATCCATTCCGGCGCGCTGGACCAGTCTGGATAACCGGCCTCGCCGTTCGCCTCGGCCCAGGCGCTGAGCGCGGCGTGGGTGACCTGCGCGATTTGGATGTCTGTCGCTTGATCCGTCATATCGTCCCTCCCCCGAAGACACACCCCGCCACCATCCGCCCGGTCGCGCCGAAATGCAAATCGAGGGGCGGTCAATCGGCCGCTTCGACCTTCAGCCAGATTCCTTCGCGCTCGGCGAGCCGGCGCTCGACGAGGAGGCGGGCGACTTGATGGTCGTCGGCGAACACATTGCCGGTGAGGCTGTCAAGGAGGGCCTTTGCGAGATTGTCGAGGTCCATCCAAGGCGGCTCGCCTGCATATTCCATCATGATGTGCACGGCGTAGTCGCCATGGCCCGGGCGCAGGCGCGGGAAGTCTTTGCGGAAGAACTCGCGGAGCAGGGTCTTATAGTATTTCGCTTGGGTGGTGAGGCCGGCGCAGCGCACCTCGAGCGCTCCCTCCTCCGTGATCCGGGCGCGCACTTTGCCTTTTCCAGTCCAGGGGGTGTCGAGCATCGCGCCGATGTGCCCGAGACGAGCGGACATGGGAAGACGGCCCGGCACCGGCGGCGGCGCGCCAACAAAAGACTTGAGTCTGGACCCTAGTCGTTATCGACCGACCGAGAGTACTCGTATTCCTCGCCCTCGGAATCGGTGATTGTTGTTGTGCGGCTCGCGCCGTCTTCGGTGTTGGAAACGGTAGTGTCCCGTGTCGCGACGGTCTCGCCATCGGCGTTGGTGACGGACCGGCTGAAGGCGGCGCCGTCGTCGAGGCGCTCGATCTCCGACTCCAAGTCCCCGCCCCGTCCGGTGCTGGTATCGAAACCCGCAGACCGCGTCAGCCCCGTCTCGGTGCGTTCGATCGTGCCCGTCGCCTCCGCTGTCTCACCATTGCGCGAAACCGCTTCGCGTTGGGTTGTGATGCGATCATCCTCGAGGGATCGCGCAGCCGAGCGGCTGCCCGTGTCCCCGTGTCGATCGGTAACGGTCTGGGTTGCGGAATATCCAGACTCGGTCCGCTCGATTTCGCCCAGAACGCCGACGGTTTCGCCGTCGGGGCCGGTCACCGAGCGGGAGCGATAGGCGCGGTCGCCATCGGCCTCAATGTCACCTTCAATCTGGCGGGAAACGTCGCCGCGGCGCGTCGAAATCTCATTCGACCGTGAAAAAGGTTCGGCGTCCCGTCGGGCCGCCTGTCTGGACTCCCGATCTTCAAAGCGGCGCTGCGCCTCGGCGGGCGCGGCGAGCGAGGTTGCAACCCACGCCGATAGCGCGATCGATAAAAGTTTTGCGGTATGACGAGAGCTCACGCCTGGTCTCCTTATCTAGTGTGGCGCCGCCATGTGAAGCGACGGCTTGAAGTGCTGAAGATTGCCGGAAGGCTCAGCTGATTGTGTAGCCGCGGCCCTCTAAGCACGTCTTATAGGCTCGGCCGTAGTTCGAGAAGCTGAGGCGGGTTTGTTCGGCGATGCTGTCGGCTTGAGCGGTCGAAGTCGCCTCATCCTCCCGGCGTTGACGACGCCCCCGCAGAGCTCCGCCGACGGCGCCTGCGCCAGCCCCGATGGCCGCCCCCTCGCCAGCCGTCTTATCGTCTGATATCGCGCCGACAACCGCCCCGATCGCGGCCCCGCCGGCCGCCCCGCCAGCCGCGGAGCGAACGGTCGATCCCCGTCCGGTATCGTTGGCGTTCGATGATGCAGAGGCGATCGCCGCGCTGTTCATGTGAATGCTGAGCGCCACGAGGCTTGGATCATATCCCGATTGTTCCGCCGCCCAACCATGGCACTCGTTTCGGTCTTGGCGCTGCTGGCCGGGGTCCTGGCCATTGGCGGGAAAGACGTAAACGGGAGGCGCGGCTCCGGTTGGTTGCGCCACAGCGGCCGGTCCGATCGCGAGCATGGCGCATAGCGCCGCCCAGCGCGTCGCACTCTGAAAATCCTTCATATCGCCCCTCGATTCTGAAATAACGCTCTTCCTTAGTCCGCAGTTGTGGCAGCGTTGTGTCGGCGGACGTCTTGTTTGCTGCAGACCGTTACGCGCACCTCGGATATTGAGTTGGCCGCGCTCGCACGGAAACCAGCTAGATTCCCGCAGCACACGGCTCGTAAGTTTGCGTCCCTCGACGAGCTCAAAGCGAACGGTGCGACGCTGACAGCGTCAAAAATGAAAGGGTGAAACCATGAATATCAAAGCCATTAACTTCGCTTCGTCCGCCCTCCTGCTTTCTTTCCCTGCGGCCTGCGCAACCTCGCCCGAACAAGAAGCGACGCGCGAGGCGGAACGGGCGCAGCTCGAAGCCGAGATCGCCTCGCGCCAGGGCGACCAAGTCAATCGGATTTGTCCGCGCAGCTCCATTGATGGCTGGAAACCACTCGGCGACGACGGGTTGCTGATCGAGGCCGGTCAAAATGATTGGTACCAAGTCGATCTGGCTGTCACGTGCGATCCGGAGCAGGCCTTCCACGCCTTCG
>CAYYNG010000064.1:0-8271 GCA_964472435.1 uncultured Hyphomonadaceae bacterium
AAGCCGTTCAGAATCTGATCCGAAAAGCCGCCGAAGCCGCGGGGACGGGACGCGTTGCGGTGGCGACGGCCTATGAACCGGGCTTGTCGTTGGCCCCGGCCGGCGGACAGCTTTCCCGCGCGGTCCGCGTGACCGTCGAGGACGACGGGCCCGGTATCCCGACCGAGCGCCTGCCGCGCATATTCGAAATGTTCCATACGACGAAACCCTCGGGCAGCGGCCTTGGCTTGTCGGTCGTGCGCGAGGTTGCGGCGGCACATGGCGGCCAAGTCAGCGTCGACAGCCGACCCGGACGGACGCGGATCTCGATTTTCCTGCCGCTCTCCAGGCCCGGAGCTCGCGGATGAGGAAGCAGACGGTTCTTGTCGCAGACGATGATCCCGGGATCCGTTTGGTGGTGAGCCAGACGCTGACGTCCGAGGGCTACGAAGTGCGCTCTACGGGGTCGCCGGAGGCGCTTCGCCGATGGGTCCGTAACGGCGAGGGGGATGTCGTCGTCACCGATGTGTATATGGGAGACACCGCGATTTTCGAGCTCCTGCCGTCGATGCGGCTCGAACGGCCCGACCTGCCTTTCATCGTGATGAGCGGACAGAACACGATTTTGACGGCCGCCTCGGCGGCGGAGCACGGCGCCTTCGACTACCTGCCGAAGCCCTTCGACATCGAACGGCTGTCCAGCCTGGTCGGCCGCGCCCTCAAACGGCCGGCTGCCGCGCGTGGACTGGACCAAAACGCGCGGCAGGCGATCGAAGATGCGGGCCTGCCGCTCATCGGCCGCTCCGACGCCATGCAGGACGTCTACCGAATCATCTCCCGCGTGATGAACACCGATCTTACGGTGCTGATCGAGGGCGAGGCCGGGGCCGGCAAGGAGCTGGCGGCCCGTGCGATCCATAAACTCGGCGCGCGGCGCGAAGCCCCCTTCGCATCACTGGATCTCGCCGCGCTGCCTCCCGGGCAAGTCGGCGACGAGCTTTTCAGCGAGACCGGCGCAGCGAATGCCGGCGAGGGCACGCTGTACCTTGACGAAGTGGGCGATTTGCCAGTGGACGCGCAGACTCAATTAGTCCGGCTTCTGCGCGATCCTTCGAGCGTGCGCGTCATCGCCTCGACGCGGCGCGACCTCGCGGCTCTGGTCGCCGAGGGCGGGTTTCGGGAAGACCTTTACTATCGGCTGAACGTGGTGCGGCTGCCCATGCCGCCGCTGCGCCGGCGCAAGGAGGACATTCCAGAACTCGCCAAGGCCTTTTTGATCAGGGCGGCGCGGAAGGGTCTTCCGGAAAAGAGCTTTGACGGCGGCGCGGTCGACCTGCTCGCGGTCTCCGATTGGCCTGGCAATGTTCGCGAACTCGAAAACCTTGTCATGCGGCTCGCCGCGCTCAGTCCAGACGCGGTCATTACGGCGCGAGAGGTCGAGCGCGAAATGCGCGCCGATTTCCAGCGTGGAGCGGAGGCGGCGGCAGGCTTTGAAAAAGAGCTCGAATTGCTGCTTCATCGCTATGTCATGGGCGACTTGATGAGCGCCCAGGACGATGAAAGCCGGATCCACGCCTCTATCATCGAGAAGGTGGAGCGGCCGCTAATTAGTCTTGCGCTCTCGGTTACGGCCGGCAACAAAGTTCGCGCTGCTGCGCTTTTGGGGCTGAACCGGAACACGCTCCGCGCAAAGATCAATGCACTGGAAATCGCACAAGACTGATTGACGGGCTGCTCGGTGTGGCGATTATGCCTCAGTGTTGCGACGTGGCGACAGTCGCCCACGCCGTCTGGTCGAGAGTGTAAGCGTGCCGAGTCTGTTCGGACAATTCCAAGGCCGCGCCAGCTGGACGCTGTTCCAAGCTCTGTTTGCCATCGCCGCCTTGATCTCCGCGATCGTTACGCTGACCGCCATTTCCAGCGCTGATGCGGCGGACCCTTTGGGCGGAGGGATGCCCTGGTTGATCGGCTTGAACTTCGTTTTGATCGGAATTCTCGGCGGCGTCCTCACGCTAAGATATTTGGCCATGCGGTCGGGCGATCCCTCGACGGGCGGCGGCCGACTGGCCCGCCGCTATCTCCTTCTGTTCAGTCTCTCGGCCGTTCTGCCCGCGACGTTCGTCGCGGTTTTTCTCGGCGCCACCATCAGCCGTACCGTGGAGACATGGTTCAGCGATCGCATCGGGGTCTTCGTCGAGGAAACCGCGGAAGTCGCGAGCGACAATCTCGAAGCGCTGGCCGAGACGCTTGAGGAGGACACTCGGTTAATGGCCTTGGACGTCGGCAACGCGGCCGAAGGCCTCTCAACCGACCTGTCGCTCTACGAATCGTTTCTCGGGGCGCAGGCGGCCTTTCGCGGGTTCCGAATCGCCTACGTGGTCGATGGCCTCGGTGAACGCCTCGCCATGGCGCAACTTGAAGACCCGCCGGTGTTCATTCCGCCGACCGCCGAGGCGCTGGCCGAGGCCGGGCAGGGCGCGGTGGCGCAAACGCTCTACGAAACAATCGGCGTCGCGACGGGCCTCACGCCCCTAACCGCGCCGGCGGGAGCCTATCTTTACGTTGTCCAGGAGATAGATCCCGCGCTGCTCGCTCAAATGCGCAGGGCCGAAGCCGCGCTCTCTGAATATCGGGCCGCGCGGGGGCGCAGCGCGCAGCTTCTTACCTTTTTCGCCGTCGGCTACGCGCAGATCGCTGCACTCGCTCTCCTACTGTTCGCCAGATTGGGTTTGGAGGCGGCCGGGCGCATCACCGGCCCGATCGGCCGTTTGGCCATCGCTGCGAACGCGGTCAAGGACGGCGATCTCGGCGTCCGAGTCGCTCCGCCTGGCTGGGACGACGAAGTCGACGCGCTGACCCGGTCGTTTAATGTGATGACCGAGCAACTCGGCGAGCAGCGCGCAGAGTTGGTGGCGGCCCAGGAAGAGTCCGAAGACGGCCGAACCTTCCTTGAAACGCTGCTCGCCGAAGTCAGCGCCGGCGTGATCCGCACCGACGAGGCGCTGACTGTGACCCTCGCCAATCGGTCCGCTGAAGATCTTCTCGACGCGGGCGCGCTCCACGGTCGCTCCCTTGGCGAAGCGGCGCCGGAATTTCGATCATACGCTGTCGCCGCGATGGCGGACCGACTGCCGAAGGACGCCTCGGTCGACCTTAGTCGGAGCGGGCGGCTTCGCCACATCCACCTCAAGACCTCGCCCGCGCCCGGCGGGGGGTGCGTGATAACATTCGACGATGCGACACGCCTAGTTTCAGCGCAACGCCAGCTCGCCTGGCGCGATGTGGCGCGCCGGATCGCCCATGAGATCCGCAACCCCCTGACGCCGATCCAGCTCTCTGTCGAGCGCCTTCGAAAGCGCTACGCCTCGCAAATGCCCGAGGAGGACAAGGTCTTCGATCGCAGCCTTGATACGATTATGCGGCAAGTCATGGACATTGGCCGCATGCTTGAGGAATTCACAAATTTCGCCCGCATGCCGAAGCCAAGCGTCGCCGAGTTCGACCTGGGCGCGATGCTGGAGCGGGTGGCCTTTTCCCAGGGCATGGTGACGCCGGACATCAAGATCGTCATGCAGGGGCTCGACCAAACAAACCCATACTGCGGAGACGAACGGCTATTAGGACAGGCGTTCACAAATCTGATGAAGAACGCCGCCGAAGCGATCGAGGCCGCCTCGCCGACCCGCGACGTGCCGGGCGAGATCCTGCTGCGCCTGTCCGGGTCCGCCGCCGGTTTCCGCGTTCTTGTTCAAGACAACGGTCCGGGATTTCCCGCCGACCAGGAACAGCAGCGGTTTTTAGAGCCATATGTGACCACTCGCGACCGCGGGTCGGGCCTTGGGCTCGCGATCGTCAATCGCATCATTATCGACCATGGCGGCGCGGTGTCGCTGCAGAACCGGTCGGACGGACTGGAAGGCGCTTCGGTGACGGTGGCGTTGCCCCACGCAGAGCCGGCGGCGCAAGCGGCGATACTTGAAAAGACGCGTGACCGAGTAGCGTAGGAGGCGCCCTTCGATGGCCAACGACATTCTTGTGGTGGACGACGAACCGGACATTCGCGAGCTGATCGCCGGCGTGCTGGAAGACGAGGGCTACACGGTCCGAACGGCCGCCACCGCCGAGAAAGCGCTCGATGAAGTGCGCCGGCGCGCGCCGGGCCTGGTCGTTCTTGATGTTTGGCTCCAGGGCAGCGGGATGGACGGGCTTTCGGTCTTGAAGGTTTTGAAGTCCATGGATCCGCTCTTGCCGGTGATCGTGATCAGCGGGCATGGCAATATCGAAACGGCGATCGCCGCCATCCGTCGAGGCGCCTACGATTTCATCGAGAAGCCGTTCAAGAGCGATCGGCTGCTGGTACTGATCGAGCGGGCCATGGAAGCGGCCGCCTTGAAACGCGAGAACGCCTCGCTCAAGAGCAAGAGCGTCGGCGGCGAGCAATGGATCGGCTCAAGCGCGGCGGCCCAGACCATGCGCGGCGCGATCGAGAAGGTCGCGCCCACCAATTCCCGTATCATGATCACAGGTCCCGCCGGGGCGGGAAAAGAGCTCGCCGCAAGTCTGATCCATGCGGGCTCGAACCGCGCCGACGGCCCGTTTCTCGTCGTCAACGCCGCCAGCATCGCGCCCGATCAAATGGAGCTTGCGCTTTTCGGCGAAGAGGACGCCGCCGGCACGCCGAGCAAGATCGGCCTTTTCGAACGGGCGCATAATGGCACGCTGCTCCTAGACGAAGTGGCGGACATGCCGCTCGGCACCCAGAACAAGATCCTCCGCGTTCTGACCGAGCAAAGCTTTCAGAGGGTCGGCGGGCGATCGGATGTCAAAGTCGATGTTCGCGTCGCGTCGGCGTCGACCAAGGACCTCGCCGAAGAGATCAATGCCGGACGGTTCCGGGAGGACCTCTACTACCGTCTGAACGTCGTCGCGCTTCACGTGCCGTCCCTTGCGGAGCGGCGCGACGACATTCCCGAGCTCGTTTCTTATTTTTCAGAGAGAATCGCCGACAGCTCCGGGCTGTCGACCCGGCCTTTCTCGAAAGAGGCGCTGGCCGTGCTGCAATCCATGGATTGGCCCGGCAACATCCGTCAGCTGAGGAACATCGTTGAACGAATCATGATTCTGTCGCCGTCGGACAGCAGCCGCCCGGTCGCAGTCGACGAGCTTCCGCGCGACAACGGTGCGCAAGGCGCGGGCCTGCAAGGCGGGTCCGTGGATTTGGTGGGCCTGTCTCTTCGGGAAGCTCGCGAGCAGTTTGAGCGGGAATACCTCGCGCTGCAGATCACGCGGTTCAACGGCAACATCTCGCGGACCGCAGAGTTCATTGGTATGGAGCGGTCTGCCTTGCACCGAAAATTAAAAGCTCTCGGGGTTCAATCGAGCCAAGGCCGCTAGAAGGGCGAATTATGCGCGTTGTCATTTGCGGCGCCGGCCGGGTCGGGCAGGGCATCGCGCGCCGTTTGGCCCGCGAGCGCCATGACGTCGTCATTGTCGACGAAGACCCCGAACTCGTCGATCAGGTGGCGACGGACTATGACGTTCGAGGCGTCGTGGGGCACGCCGCGCATCCTGACACGCTCAAATCTGCGGGCGCCGCCGACGCCGAGATGATCATCGCCGTCACCCACTACGACGAGATCAACATGGTGATCTGTCAAATCGCCGACACGCTCTTCAGCGTCCCTACGAAGATCGCCCGCGTCCGGGCGCAGGCCTATTTAGACAAGGCCGCAAGCGATATCTTCTCGCGCGACGGCATTCCCATCGATGTCGTCATTTCTCCGGAGATCGCGGTCGGAGAGGCGGTGCTCAGCCGGTTCCACACCCCCGGCGCGCTTACAAACGCGTCGTTTGCGCGCGGCAAAGTGAAGCTTCTCGGATTGGAGATCGAACAAGACAGCCCGCTGATCGACACAGCGCTCGACCAGATTGTTGAGATTTTTCCAAATCTCGATGCGCGCGTCGTTGGGATCGGGCGCGGAAAGTCGCTTTTCGCACCCCGCTCGAACGACCGCCTTGCGGCCGACGACCGGGCCTATATGGCTGTTGGAGAGGCCCAGGCCGCGCGGTTGATCGGCCTGTTTACGCAAGAGAACCGCACGGTCCGGCACATCATCGTCGTCGGCGGCGGCAATATCGGCCTCTATGTCGCCAAACGGCTCGAGAAAGAACAACGCGTCCGGGTGCGTTTGATTGAACGGGACGTCCACCGCGCCGAAGCGGCGGTGATGCAGCTCAAGAAGACGATCGTCATCCAGGGCGATGGGCTCGATCCCCGCATTCTCGACGAGGCCGGCGCCGCCTCGGCCGACTTCGTCGTGAGCCTGACCGACGATGACAAGGTCAACCTGATCATCGGCAATCTCGCCAAGCGGGCGGGCGCGAAGCGAACCTTAGCTCTGGTCAATTCGGTGGATCTCGCAGCGTTAAGCAAAGACATGCGAGTCGACGTTGTTTTGGATCCGAGGGCCCTGACCGTGTCGCAGATTCTGTTGAGAATGCGCCGCGGCCGGATCACCTCGCTCCACTCGATCGAAGACGGGGCCGCCGAGGTCGCCGAGGGCGTGGCGCTCGAATCATCGCCCTTGATCGGCAATCTCATCGATTATGACGATTTGCCTGAGGGGATCACCGCAGCCGCCGTGCTTCGCGATAACGCGGTTCTGTTCCCCGGTCCGACGCTAAGGGTAAAGCGGAACGATCACTTGATCGTCTTCTTCGAACAGCAAATGACGCGCAAGGTCGAACAGTTTTTCCGCGTCAGTCCGGACTTCTTCTAGCGCCGGACGCGGGGGGCGATCTGTGAATTATCCAAGCGTTGTTCGCGTCCTCTCAATGGGCGGGCTCGTGCTCGCAGCGACCCTGATACCGCCAGCGGGCGTCGCAGCGCTGTTCGGCGAGCAGATCCAGCTTTTCGGGCTGCTGGCCGCCTGCGGCGGAACGGCCATCGTCTCGGGATCGATCCTGATCCTGACCCCGAAACCAAGGCGACCCGCTCGGCCAAGCGATGGCTTAGCGGTCCTTCTCCTCTGGTGGCTCTTGGCGCCGATCGCCGTTGCGCCTGCATTCTTGTTGGGCGTCGACGAACAATCCATCATCGCCGCCCTTCATGAAGCGGTGTCCTCTCTGACGACGACGGGGCATTCGGTCATCGACATCGCTGACGATCCGGGCTGGCCGCAATCGCTGATCGTTCTTCGGACGGTCCTGCATGCGCTTGGCGCCGTGGCAAGCGTTTCAACCGCAGCAAGCGTGTTCGCGGCGCTTAATCTGGGCGGACCAGGGATCCACCGCAGCGTTTTGTTCTCAATCCCCGAGGGTAGCTTCTTCGACGCGCTGCCCCGCGTCATCATCGCGTCAGCGACGGTTTTCGCCGCCCTGACGTGTACGGTCTTCCTCGCGCTTCTTCTCTCCGGCGACGATCCGGCCGACGCGCTGGCGCGGGCTTTCAGCGTCAGCTCCACCGGCCTTGTCGACCCGACGGCGACCCCGGAGGGACTGACGCGCTTGCACAGCCTCATCCTGTTTGTCGGGCTCTTTATGAGCGCGGTCGGACTGACGTCTTTGGTCGAGCTCCGCGCCGCTCGATTTCGAACGATGATCCTCGACCCCGAGCTCTTGGCGCTCGGGGTGGCTTGGATCGCCGCCGCCGCCATGGGGATTGCTGTCGGCTTGGGCGCCTTCGACGCGGTGGGATGGGCGATTTCGACGCTTTCGACGTCCGGCTTGATCGTGACCGACACGCGCTCGATCAGCGCGTTGCCGACATCGATTGCGATCCTTCCAGCCTTGGTCGGCGGCTCGGCCTTATCGGCGGCCGGCGGGGTGAAGCTTGCAAGAGTGGTCATTCTGACGCGGCGGGCAAGCCGGGAGTTCGCGCGGCTGGGCTATCAAGACTCCGTCGTCGCTTTGCGATTTCGCGGCCGCGCCCAGGACGAGCGCGCGATTATTGGCGTTTGGGTTTATTTGACGGCCTACGTCGCAGCGGTGACGTCGGTTCTGATCGCGCTCAGCACATTCGGGTCGGAGTTCGATGCCGCGGTTCGCAGCGCCGTCGGCGCCATATCGAACACGGGCTCCTTGATTGCGCCGCCCGCGAACACTGCCAGCCATTTGGTCTTGATCGCCGCGATGCTTCTCGGCCGCTGGGAGGTTTTGGCTCTCCTGCCGGCGCTGAGGCCCAGTTTCTGGCGTGCGTAGCTTTGACGCCCGCCACTGATTATGACTTGCGCTCCCCGCTCAATCAATTTAGCGACTCGACTATAACCTAAGGAAAAAAAGGCAATATGGCGG
>CAYYNG010000065.1:0-8247 GCA_964472435.1 uncultured Hyphomonadaceae bacterium
CGCCGCGCGGCTGGTGGTCGACACCGGCCTCCATGACAAGCAATGGACCCGGGAAGAGGCTGTCCAATACCTCGTTGAAAACACGCCGAACGCGGAAAGCGACTGCCGCAAGGCGATCGACCGCTACATTGTCATGCCGGGCCAGGCGACGGCCTATAAAATCGGCATGAACAAGATCCTAGAGCTGCGCGAGGCGGCGAAGGCCGCGCTTGGCGAGGACTTCGACCTCGGCGAATACCACGACGTGGTGTTGACGTCGGGCCCCGTGCCGCTCTCGATCCTCGAAGAGCGCGTCGAGGCCTGGATCGAAGCGAAAGGAGCGTAAGCGCCATGGTCAATCCCGCCCCGGGCTTTGCGGCCCATCCCGGCCATACGATCACGATCAGCGCGCCGACGCATACGGTGAAGGTCCGCAAGGACGGGCACAGTTACGCGACGACGAAGCGGGCCGTCCGCCTGGACGAAGGGGGCTATCCGCCGCGCTACTACATCCCGATGGCGGACGCCGAGATGGGCCGGTTCGATAAGACCGACCACGCCACCCACTGCCCGTTCAAAGGCGATGCGAGCTATTGGACCATCCGCGGACCGAACGGCGAGCGGTTCGAGAACGCCGTTTGGAGCTATCGCGCGCCCTATGACGAATGCCTGGCGATCAAGGATCTGCTCTGTTTCTACGACAGCCAGTTCGAGATTGCGGCGGAGGACGAGACCCCATGAAATCAAGAGACCTGTTCTTCGCCGTGACGGGGGCCGCCGCCGGGATCGCCGCGATGTCCCTCGCCGCTCACGCCCAGCCGAAGGCCTGCGAACCCGAAGCTGTGATCACCCACCTTTCCGCCGACGGGTCCCGCTTCGCCGAGCAGGCCGGCGGCCGGCTCCGCTATTGCGAGGTCGGGCGCAAAGGCGGCGGCCTCTTCGAACCGCGCGCCACGCTCCGCTGCAGCGACTGGACCTAGCCGCGATAGCCCGCCTCTTCTTCGTCCAGGCGAACCTGAATGACCTTCATCACGCTTATGTCCTCGCTGATGCGGAACAGCACGATGTAGAGCTCGCACAGGAATCGCCAGAAAATCAGACCGATCACGCCGCCGATCGGGGCCGAGACAATCCCCACCACCGCCGCTTCGGGGCTATACCGAAACGAGGCCAGCGCCCCGATTATGCCGACTGCCACGCCAAGGGCGATGCCGACCACACCGATCCAATAAAGCACCTTGATCAGAACCGGTCCGATCAGCTTGTCGAATGATGTGAATCTCGATGCGAATCCACCCATCATTGCAGCCCCTTTGCGTCTCACCAGCCGACCTATGTCAGTCCGCTTTCAACCGAACGTCAAGCTTTGTTTGAGGCGCTGTTCGGGCGGATCGGAAGGCATGCCGGCGGGCCGGCGCGCCTCCCCTTTCCCGCCGAACCCTGCTAGGTCCCCGCCCGTCCTTCAAACCTTGGCGGGAGATCTGGCATGGGCGAATTTGTTTCACAGGTGTTTTCAACCTCCGGCTTTTTCACCCTGCTCGCGCTGATCGCGTTGCAGGCGGTGCTCGGGTTCGACAATCTTCTCTATATATCGATCGAATCGAAACGGGTCGGAAACGAAGCCGACGCCTCGCGCGTGCGCCGCTGGGGCATCGGGCTCGCTATTCTCTTCCGCATCGTCTTGATGGTGCTCATCGTCAGCCTCTTCGGCGCGCTCAGCCAGACGCTCTTCACGCTTCCCTTCGGCGGCGTCATCGAAGGCGAGTTCAACCTCCAGGCCCTCGTCACGCTCGCAGGCGGCGGCTTTATCATCTACACCGCGATCAAGGAGATCAATCACCTCATGTCGGTCGACGGGATCGAACACACCGAGGGCGGGGCCACGAAATCCGTCACCCAAGCCATCCTCATGATCGTCGCCATGAACCTCGTCTTCTCCTTCGACTCGATCCTCTCGGCGATGGCGATTGCAAACGTCGAGACCGCCCAGATCCTCAATGCGGCCGGCGAGGTGATCGGCGCGTTCGACGGCACGGTCACACAATGCAAAGCGGCGCTGATCAGCGAGGGCGGCCCGGGCGCGGCGTGCGAACCCGGCAAGGAATATCAGGTTTGGATCATGGCGGTCGCCATCATCCTCTCTGGCGTCGCCATGGTGCTGCTCGCCGATTATGTGGCCGAGTTCCTGAAGCGGAACCGGATGTATGAGATCCTAGGCCTCTTCATCCTATTCCTCGTCGGCGTGCTCTTGGTCTCCGAGGGCGGTCACCTTGCGCATCTCAAGCTCTTCGGCTTCGCCGTGGAGGCGATGTCGAAATCCTCGTTCTACCTCGTCATCTTCGTGCTCGTGGTCACCGACGTGATCCAGACCCGCTATCAAAAGCGGCTCTGGGCCATCCGCGAGGCGGAGATCCGCGGGGGGGACGTCGTCAAGGCCGCCGACGAGGCGATCGCCAAACACGGCGGCGTCGTTTAGGGCGGTTCCGACCCAATCGCACCGCTTGGTCGGAAAACGCCCTAGCGCAGGGCCGGCCCTCGGCGGCTGATGCGCACGGCGATCTTGCCGCCCTTCCGGCCGATCTCGCCTTCGGCGGCCAAGGGCCCGTCCCGGTCGCCGGACAGCAGCGCCACCGGCTGGTCCGGCGGGACGCCGAGCAACAATGTGTCGCCGGGCTTCAGGTCGGAAAGGCGGCTCACCGGCACGCTCAGGGAGGCGATGCGGGCGACCAGGGCGGCGGACAACTTGCCCCCCGACGCGGCCCCGTCCGCCGAGGGGGACGCCGCCGCCTCGTCGGGCGGGTCGGCGACGATCAGAACGGCCGCGCCGGACGCCTGTTGCACCGTCAACTCGAAATCGATCACCGTCGCCGGGCCCGGCGGCGCGAGCGCGCGGACATAGGCCTTGGTCGTCTCAATGCGCAAAATCTCGGCGTCGGGCGCGACCGCCTCGACGACGGGCCGCATCAAGGCGCGGAGGATCGCGGCGTCGACCGCGGTGAGCGCGCGGGCGCGGGGGGCCGCCGCGACATCGAGGCCGCCGCACGCCTGGTCGATCAACCGGGCCGCGCTTTGCCGGTCGAGGGCGAGGACGCCTTGGACCAACCTGCCGCGACCGAAGAACACGGCCGCGCCGTCCGGCAACGTGTCCGCCGCCTCGGCGAACGGCCGCCGCCGGGCATGGCCGCCGCGCGCCGCCGCCTCGAGGCCCGCCTCACCGCGCAGGGCGAGCGTGATCCGTGCGGCCCAGCGGGCGCCGTCCGCGGGCTCGCCCTCGGCTTCGAAAGACGCGGGCGCGAGGGGTGCGGTCAGCGCCGGCGGGGGAGCGGCCTCCTCCAAATCCGACAGGTCAGGGCGCAGCAACGCTTCGATTTCGGCGGCGGAGAGGATCCCGCGCCGGCTCGGTATCGGACGCGCGGGTGCGCCCATATCTTTCGCTGGGTCGGCCATCGCCGCACCTCTTCGGCTGTGCAACGATGTTTGACGGCCCGGGGTTAACGATTGGTTAGGCGATCGCCGCTGCGGTTAACCGCAGCGGCGTCGGATTTAACACACGCCGCGTTGCAGCGCCGCTTTTGTAACGCTTTCTTCGGGGCCCTCGACCATAGTGAGGCGCAAGAGGATGCGGCGAGAGACGCCGCCCGGGGCGTGGGTGACAGCAAACGCGGCGATCGATGGATCGCCGCGTTTTTCGTTTCCGGATCAGTCGTCGCTCACGGGGCGTTCGCGCCGTTCATGGCGTTCCTGGGCTTCCAGGCTCAAGGTCGCGGTGGGTCGGGCTTCCAGCCGTTTGAGGGAGATCGGCTCCCCGCTCTCGTCGCAATAACCGTACGTGCCCTCGTCGATGCGGCGCAAAGCGGCGTCGATCTTCGCAATCAGCTTGCGTTGACGGTCGCGCGTTCGCAGCTCAAGCGCCTTGTCGCTTTCAGCCGACGCCCGGTCGACCGCGTCCGGCAGCGCGGCATTGTCCGTCTGAAGGTTGGAGATCGTCTCTTTCGAGCCGGCCAGGATGTCCTGTTTCCAAGCTTCGAGTTTGGCGCGGAAATACGCCCGCTGCCGTTCATTCATGAACTCTTCCTTGTCCGACGGCTTGTAGCCGTCGTCGATGTCACTGACACTCATCGTCGTCGCCCTCGTCGATGCAGGTTCATATACGTGCGGTCGCGCCATCAGGCAATTAACCTCCTCATGAAGACTTTTATCTATTTTTCAAAGAACTGTGATGGTTTGCGGGCGAAACTGCCGCGCCTCTGCAACTCCGAAGGGCGATTGATTCAAAAACCTTCCGCGAAGGCGCCGCGGCCCCCTTGATTCCCGGCGGCGGATCAGGCGCAATGGCGTTGTCCGAAACGCCCCCAAAACGGATCCAAAACCGTATGCAGTTCCGCCGGATCAGGTCCGCGCGACGACGCGACTGGAGTCTCGCCATTGTGTTCAATGGCCTGATGATTTTGATCCCAGTGCTCGCCGCCCGTGTGCTCGCCGCCGCTTTCGCCGGCGAAGGGCTGGCCGGCGAACCGACCATGGACGCGCTGTCGGAGACCCGTCGCCTCATGGATCGTAGCTTCGCGGCGCTGCCGCCCAGGGGCGCGGACCAACGGGCGTTCTGGGCGGACCTTGTCGAGCGCGAACTGACGGAGAAGGACATGTCGGCGGCGCGGGGCTTCCTTCTGGCCGCTCCGGCCATGTTGAACGGCGACGACGCCCGCGCCCTGCGCGCCGCCGCCGAAGCCGAGCCGTCCGGCAGCGAAGACCAGCGGCTGGCCCGGGCGGCGCTCCTCTTTCTGCCCAACCCCGCGCGGGCGCGTTACGAGGCGGCGATCCGCCCGCCCCAGATCCAACTCGCGATGGCGCCGCCGCCGGCCGACGAGACCGATCTGGAGGCGGACGCGGACGCTGGGGCGGTGCAAGCCGCAGGCGAGACGGTCGACCATGGCGGCGATGTGGTCAGCGACGCCGCGGCGGTCGATCTCTTCGACATCAACACCCCGCCCAGCGCCTTCTCTATTCTCGGCGATCTCGATGATCTCGCCGCCCACAGCCGAAGCTGGATCCGCGGCGGCGACGAAGATCCATTCGTTCTGCGCCTGACGGGCTTCGCCCTGATCGCCGACGCGCTCGACAGCGCCGATACGGCGGAGATCGGCGCCCCGGCCCAGGCCGCCTCGATCATCAAAGCGACCCACCGCGCGAGCCGTCTGTCCCCGCAATTCGACCGAATGCTGCAGCAGCGATTCGACGCCGCCCTGCCCGAGGAGACCTTGCGCCGTGCGCTTGAAACCGCCTTCGACGGCGCTCCCCTGCCCCAGGACCACGGGCCCCGGGTGCGGCAGGCCTACCTCGACAGCGTCGATCCCCGCATGCTGCCGCGGCTGCTCCGGGATGTCCGACTCATCAATCGGCTGGCCGATGAAACTGCGCCGGCGGGCGCGATGACGCTGCTGAGCGAGGTGCGCGACCAGACCGACCTTTTCCGTGCGCGGCTGATCGTCGAGGCCGGCGGCGATCGCGCCGTGGCATTGGTCAAGCAAACCGGGCGCGAGGCGCTTTCGGCCGCCGAAACGGGCATCATTTGGACCCGGCCGCTCCTAACGGAGGTTTTGACCTTGGCGGCCGCGGCGATGGCCTTGATCTGGCTGGTTGTGATCGCCGCGTCGCGGGCGATGGACATGAGCCGGGTGCGCGCAATCGCGATTTAAAGCAAGTTCGGAGCAAACGGGATCGTTTGCGAACGGAGACTTGCGCTACAACAAGCACCTAAAGCGACGGTCTGGCGTGGAACGAAAGACCGACGCTTTAGGCGAGGCCGAAGGCGCCTTTAACGCCGTCGATCAGAAGCTGGACAGAGAGCGCCGACAGAATCACCCCGAGGATGCGCGTGAGCGCGCCGGTGATCGCCGGCCCCATGGCGCGGACAAGCGGGCCGGCCGCTAAAAATATCAGAAGGCAAATAACGAGGTTCGCAGCGAGCGCAGATAAGATCGCGCCCTTCACCGCCCAATCCCCGTCGGACGAGGACATATAGAGCATCGCCGTCGCGATGGTGCCGGGCCCGGCGATCATCGGAATGCCGATCGGAAAGACGGAAACATCCTCCACGGTCTCGCGCCCCTCATGGGCCATCACCTCCTCGGCGCGGTGTTCGCGGCGTTCGGTGCGCTTTTCGAACACCATGTCGAGGGCGATGAGGAACAAGAGGACGCCGCCCGCGGCGCGGAAGGCGTCGATCGAAATGCCCAAATGCTCGAGCAGCCACGCCCCGCCGAACGCGAACCCGAAAATAATGATCGCCGCGACGATTACGGCTCTGACGGCCATGCGTCGGCGATAGGCCGCGTCCCCGCCGGCGGTCAGCGTCGCGAAAATGGGCGCGACGCCGGGGGCGTCGATCAACACGAAAAAGGTCACAAAGGCCGTCGTGAAGGCGGCGATGAAGGCGGCGTCCATGGCTCGAGCGCTTAATCCGCTGCGCGCGCCGCGTCGAGCATCTCTTTCACGCCGGGGCGCAAAGCCACCGGGCGCGGCCGGTCCGCAAGCGCACCGGCGCCCGGATCGGCCGCCAGGGCGGCGAGCATCAAATGGCCGCGCACCCGTTGCTCTAGCCCGGCGAGGCCCTGGGATCCGTCGGCCCGGGCGATCCGTCCGCCCCCGAGGTCGACCTCGATCTCCGGGCCTGCGCGGCCGGCGGCCATCAGATCTAGGGCCGTCTTCGGCGGCAACGGGCCGCGGCAGGGCGTGTCTTCGTTTGCGGCTTCGAGCCGCCCGTCCGCCGCTGCGATCATGCCTCGGCCCCCTTGGCCGCGGCCGCCATCAGACGCCGACACCCGCCAAGGGCGCGGTAGAGATCGCCGGCGGCGACGTCGGCCGATACTTCGAGAGCCGCCGCGCGGCCCGCCGCGTCGCTCGCGTTGATCACCTCGGCGAGGGCCAGCGCCGCCTCGTCATAGGCCGGGCCTTCGCCTTCGCCCAGCAGATACATCTGCATCACCGCGAGGTAGGCCCGGGCGGCCGGGGAGCGGACCTCGTCCGGCTGCAGGATGTCTTTTTCACGAAGAATGCGGGCGCGGTTCTCCAAGAGCAGCACCCCGCGGCGTTCGCCATTGCGAACGACGGCCCCGTTCAAGATGAACGTCTCGCCCGGTTTCAAAGACAATTTCAGAGCCATGGGCGCGGTCTTTCGGCGGGAAACGGCTCGTAAAGAGTCAGGCAAAGCGGTTAACAGATCATTGCTGATTGTTAACGGCCCGAGACTCGCGCCCACGGTGAATTCGTGTCGCATTCGATCAACGGCCGCAGTCCGGCTGCGCCGGGTTCTTGCGACACCGCGGCGATCTGCATCCCCTTGTCGAGTATGGCGTCTGGAAATAGAGCGCGTTATCTTGACGAAATCAGGCATGGGGTGACGGATGGCGGACGTCTTTCTTTCTTATGCGCGTCAGGACGCCGATCGCGCGATCGTAATCAAAGAGGCGCTCGAAGAACTCGGCGTATCGGTTTTCTTCGACACCGAAGGGCTGGACGGCGGGGAGGCCTGGCCCGACAGCCTGGATCGGGAGCTGAAGGAGGCGGGGGTCGTTGTCAGCGTGTGGACCAAACACGCCCTGTCGCGCCGCTGGGTGAAGATCGAATGCCAAATGGCGATTGAGCGCCGCGTGCTGGTGCCGCTGCAGATCGAGCACATCTCCACCTTCGACAAGCCCGCCGCGCTTTCAGACATCCAATTCTACGATCTCGAGGACTTCCAAGGCGAGGCCGACCACCGGGACTGGCGGCGGGCGGTGCGGTCGATCGCGAAAAAGCTCCGCCGCCCCGAGATCGACCGCACGCGCAGATCGAAAGCGGTCGAAGAGGCGCGCGCCGAAAAGCTTGAGCGCGAGCTTCAAAAACAGCGCGAACAGACCGAACGCCTTCGGAAATCCAAGGGCGGGGTTCGGCCTTGGCAGTACGGCGCGGGCTCGGCCTTCGCCTTGGCGCTTGCGGCGGTGGTCGGTTGGTATGGCGTTGAATGGCAAGAGGGCCGCGCCGAACGAGCCGAGGCCGCTCGCCGCGACCGGATCATCCCCGCCGAGATGCGCGCCCGGCTCGAGGCGATCGACGTTAAAGACGGCGCCTCCGAGCAGCGAATCGCCTCCATTTTCGCCGATGACGCCATCACGCTCAGCCGCCTCGTACAGGCCTCGGCGTTGGACGCCGACGCGGCGGTGCTGGCCGGCTACGCTTATTACTACGGCGTCGGCGACGCGCCGGAATCGGAGTCCGAGGCCGCGCACC
>CAYYNG010000066.1:0-8191 GCA_964472435.1 uncultured Hyphomonadaceae bacterium
GCCGGACGATGGCACAGACGGGCCACACCCCCCTCGCCGGCCCCCTCGACAAGCTGTACGTCCAAGAGGCCCTGTTCCCCGCCGAGGCGGCGGCCTGATGACGCCGCGGCCCGCATATGGCGCACAGCGCCTTCTTTCGCCGCCGCCACCCGAAGCTTGGCGAGAGATCAACGTGCAAGTGGTCCGCACGCTCGCCGACTTTCAGGAAGTCGTCGCGGTTCGGGCGGTCGCCTATATGGCCGGCCAGAACTGCCCCTACGAGGAGGAGTTCGACGGCAACGACTTCTCGGCCCAGCATATGGTCGCACGGCTGGCCCCTGGCCGGCCCGTCGCCGCACTCCGGATCCGCTGGTTCGCCGACTTTGCAAAGATCGAGCGGGTCTGCGTCCTTCCGGAAGCCCGCGGCAAAGACGTTGTCAAAGTGCTGGTCGCCCATGCGCTCGAACTGGTCGCGCGCAAGGGTTATGTCCGCGTCGTCTCCCAGATCCAAGCCCGGCTCCTGCCCATGTGGCGCCACGTCGTCCCGGCGCGCACCCGTCCCGGCCGGAAGCCCTTCGCATTCTCCGATTATGAATATGTGGAGATCGAGGTCGACCTGCCCGAGCATCCCGGCCGCATAACGGCGGATACAGACCCCTATATCGTCCTGCGTCCCGAGGGCGAATGGGACGCCGAGGGCGTTTTGGAGCGATCGGCGGATCGAACAGCGGGCGGCGCGGTCGCAGCCTGACATGTCGCCGCTTGTCGTCCTTCGTCTTGCGCCGGCGGCTACGCCGACCCTGCGGCTGCACCGCTCGGCGTGCCTGGGGAAGCTCGCCACGGCCCGGGCCCAGGGCCGACCCGTGCTCCATGCCGTCGACCTCAACCGCTTGGCCCGCGAGGGCGCTGGAAGCGCGGCCTGCCGAGCCTGCGAGCCGGTCTTCGAGTATTCGGGCGGGTCGCTGATGGCGTGCGCCAAGCTCGCCGCCCGCCTAGGCGGGCCGGCCCCCTTGCGGTTTGAAATCATCGGGTCGATCGCCGCCGCGGATCTTTTCCAAACCATCTTCGACGTCCGCGACCTTGGCGGCGTCGCGGCGATGGATCTCGGCGCGCTGCGCCTCATCGATCGAAGCGCCGCCGACCAAGACCTCCTCTTTGAAATCCTGAGGGAAATCGTTCCCGACTGGATGATCACCTCCCCTCATCCGCTGGTTCGCGCGTCCTGAGGGACACTCCTAAGCAGAAAGGTTTCGCCATGCTGACACTCAAAGACACGCTGGAGCTGACCCAGTCCGGCAGCGAGCTCTTAGCCCTCTGGGGCAAGCTCGTCGCGAAAGACCCCAATTTCGAGGCGATCGACCGGGACGATGTCATCGAGGCCTTGGCCATGGCCGAGATCGCTCTGCGCCGCGCCCATTTGGACATCGCCGCCGAAAACGGCGTCGGACCGCGACTTCTCGAAACCGTCGGCGCGCCGGGCGATTAGGCCCGCCCTAGTCGGAGACGTGCGCGGCGAAAGCCCGACGCAGGAACGCAAGCTTTGGATCGATATAGGTCCTGCAAAACGGTCGATCCGGCCGGGTGGCGTAGTAATTTTGAAACCGCGCGTCCGACGATCTGAAGCCGCGATGGGGCAGCGTTTGGGTGACCCGGGGGCTGTCGAAGGCCATCGCCAGCCGGGCCAGTGCGTCAGCGGCCTCCAGATGCTGCGCATCGCCGAACGTGTAGACGGCGCTTCGATACTTGCCTCGGAGGGCATGCGCGGACCCGCTGGCATGAGTCCGCAGATGGATGTCGATCAAGACCTCGAGGGGCAAGCTTGCAAAATCGTAGACCACGATCACGGCCTCGGAATAGGTGTCATGGGGCGGATCGGAACGGATCCAGCCCTGGCGCACCTCGGCCACGCCCCGGAGCGCCTGAAATACGGCCTCGGTGCACCAATGGCAGCCGCCCCCGAACCCGACTTGGCGAAGCTCATGCATGCCTTCGACCCAAAATCGACACAAGACGGACGTTGCGGCGCCTGATTCGATTTACAAGGGCTTTATCCGCGTCGCCGATGATGAGACGCTAAATTGAACAGCGCGACGGACGCCGAAGCCTATATCCGTTTTCCGGCGTCGGCCGGCGCTCCAGGAGGACTACATGGCGAAATCCGTAGGTGATCGCGACACGCTCCTCTGGGGCGCTGCGGGCGAGCCGGAGGGCGGCGGTCTTCTCCCGCTAAGGCGCGTCGCGCCTGTGAAAAACGCGTTCGATTCCCGTCGCGACTATATCTCGGTGCAAGTCCTCTCCTACCCGCCCGCCCGCATTCGCGGCGGCATCGGCCCCGCCCTCTCGACCTATCCCGCCTTGCATCTGCGGCTGTCGGCCGGCGTTCCGGGCCATGAAGACCTTGACCGTCGCAGTTTCGTCGCGCCGCGGCTTCTGGGGCAATACGCGACCGACCGGCTGAACCGGGTCATGCGGCGCGATCTCCTTGCGCTCGGCCCCGTGCCGTTCCGCAGCGATCTGCACCTCGATCTCGGCCTCTTCTCGGTGCGCAGCGAAGAGCGGATGTCGGGCGCCCTCGGCATTCTCAACCAGCTCGCAGAGAGCGCCTCCCAGCCCTTCTCCCGATCGGCGCTGCCGTTCGCCAAGGCGCTGGGCGAAGCGCTGAACCTTGTGCTCGGCTTCGAAGACGGGCTTCGCGCGGAGGTGGGCCTGTCGCAAAGCATCGGCGACGAATCGGGACCGGGCGTATTCGCGGTGATCTACAATGGCGCGTCGAATTATTCGTTGGATCGCGTCGCGCTGCGCGCCGACGACCACGTGCTGATCGATCGCAAGTCCGGCAAGCCCGTTGAACAACCGCACGTGGTCTACGAAGTCTCAGCAATGCGCGGACGGGACGATTGGGCCCGCTCGCCAGACCTGCAGGAGGCGTGGCTCGATGTGCGCGAGGCGGCGCGCTCGGGCGCTGCGTCCCCCGGTCTGCAAGATGCGGTGCGCCGCTTTCAAAGGGTCGCCCTCGCCAGCACGGATTTCGTCGAGGTCGACGCGCGGCGGATCGCGCGCCAGGCGGACGACTTAGCCGCGGAATTGCAGGCCTCGCTCGACTCCCTCGACGGCGGCGGCTTTTTCGATCCCGGCCCGCTCGAGGGCGCCCTGTCCGACGCCGCGCCGGCCGGAGCGGACGCCCCCGCCCCTGCACCAGCCGCTGCGACGAATGGCGAGGGCGCGCCGCTTGCAGACGAATTGTTCCTGCAGGCCTCGGAATACCCGAAACCCTTCCGGGACGCGATGAGCTTCGTGTTCGGTCCCGACGGCGGCTTCGTCGCCGAGGACTACGATTTCAATGGCCCGACAGCGCTCTCGATCGAGCAGGAGGCTTACAATGGCTGGCGAGACGATATCGGCCAGCCCCGCCAGCATGCCTCGAAAATGTCCCACGCCGAGGCGGTCGCCATCTTCTATGAGAGCCACTGGAAAGGCGCGGGCTGCGGCAACTACGAAGACGCCGGCCTCTCCCTCGCCATGTTCGACACGAGCCTCCTCTTCGGCGGCGCCCGGGCCAAACGGTTCCTGCAGATGGCGCTGACCCGTTATGCGGACCAGGAGCTCAATGTCCGCTTCCTGCGCCGGTTCATCGACGGCTATATCGGCCCGCGAACGCTCGAATTGCTCAAACAAGCGACCTCGGGACCGAACGGAGCGGCTGCGCTTGTGCGAACCCTTCTCTCTTTGCGCGCCGGCTACCACCGCGCCCGCGTCGTCCAAGAGGTGAAGGGCCGCCACCAGGGCGAACTGCTGCCCGGGTGGCTGGCGCGGCTTGAACGGCTTCACCACAAGGCGATCGGGCAAAAACCGGACACCGACCTCTATTCCGTTGCAGGTCCCGCCGTCGCCGCTGAGGAGGCGCCGGTCGCCGCAACAACCAAAGCGGCGGACAAGACCGTCGAACCGGCGGCGCCGACGCATTAAAGCAAGTTCGGAGCGAACGGATTCATTTTCAGACGGATACTTGCGCTCAAACAAAGACCTGAAGCGACGGTCTTGAGTGTAACGAAAGACCGACGCTTTAGGAGAGCGGGTCAGAGGATCGCCGCCGTTCGCTCCATCGCCCAGAACAGTCCGGTGACGCCAACCGCGTAGGCTCCGATCGCTCGAACGGGTTCGAGGGCCGTTCGAAACCGGGAGATCGCCCAGCCGACGGCGAGGAGCGCAGCGACGAAGGCGAGCTGGCCCGCCTCGACGCCGAGATTGAACAGAACAAGGGCCCCGAGCTCGGCGCCCTTCGGCAAGCCGATATCGTCGAGCGCGCCCGCGAAACCGAAGCCATGGACAAGGCCGACGATGAAAGCGACCGTCCACGGCGCGCGGGCCGCCCATCCCGGCCGCCCCCGCCGCTTGTTCAGGATTTCGATCCCGAGGAGCGACAGGCTGAGCGCAATGGCGATTTCCACCGGCGGGCCCGGCGCCTGGGCGAAGCCGAGCGACGCGGCGGCGAGGGTCGCCGAATGGGCCAGAGTGAATGCGGTCACGGCGCCCAGCAGCTGCCGCGGCCGGACCAGCAGAACGAGGCCGAAGACGAACAGGAGGTGGTCGAGGCCGAACAGAATGTGTTCGACGCCTATCGTGAAATAGAGCGCGACCGGCGCGGGCGGCGCCTCTGCGAGGTCGACGGTTTGGGCGCCGGGTTGCAGGACGGCCGTCACCACCCTCCCGTCCAGCAGCGATACGCGGAGAAAAACATCGGTCAGAGTCCGATCGAGCCCGGCCACGCCGATCACAGCCGCCGACAGATCGCATTGCGCCGTCCAACGCTCGACGATGACGCCGCCGGTCCGAGCGAAGCGAGCCCCCTCGCGCTCGCAGTCGGCGGGTAAGACGGGGTCGATCCGCAAGCGCCGGCCGTCCAGGACGGGCTGCTTCCAGGTGCCCGCGATGCGCCCGGGTGCGGTCTCGACAAGTTCGAGATAGGCGGGCCGCACCTCATGGGCGCTCGCCGCCCCGCATCGGAGCGCAAGTTCCAATGCAAGCGCCACACAAAGCCGCAAGATCACGACGGCTGACCTTCGATCTCAACCTCATATCGCGAGACGATCTCCTCAATCGCCGCCGCATTCAGCCGCCGCCGCTCCGCCTCGGCCCAATCGGCCGCGACATCGTCGCGAACCTCCTCGAACTTGGGCGTCCGCGAGGGCGTGCGAGCGTTCAATCGCACCAGGTGCGCCCCAAGGGCCGATCGAACCGGACCTTGCCACTCCGATGTCGGCGACAGCTGCGCCATGGCCTGGGCGAAGCCAGACCCGAACAGGCGCTCGACTTCGCGCAGGCCGATATCGCCATATTGCCGCTGCAGCATGAAGGGCTGGCCGCGCCCGCGCCAATCGGGCGGATCGGCACCATTCAACGCCGCGCGGACGGCCGCGATCGCCGGATCGCCCGCCTCCCGAAAATAGACATGGGCAAATGTCAGGCGCGGGCGCATGGTGTAATCGGTCCGGCGCGCCTCGAACCACGCCCGCAGAACCGCCTCGCTCGGCTCGGCCGGCTCGGTCAGATCCGATACGAGAAAGGTCATTTTCTGGGCAAGGCGTCGGTCCACAATCGTATCGCCTTGGTCGAGGCCGAGCCGTCGGGCCTCCCGGGCCAGCGCTTGTTCGCGCACATGGTCGGCTATGATCGCCCGCATGTCTTGAGCCGTCGGCAAGGCCCCCGCCTCGGAGGCGTAGAGCGCAGCGAACCGCTCAAGGTCGGTTTCGGTGACCACGATGGTCGTCTCGGCCGCGCTCCGTCGCTGGACCAAGACGCTATGGCCGACAAAGATCACGGTCGCCGCGATCACGAAGTGGAAAAGCGGCTCTCGGAAAAGCGTGCGCATCTGATCAGCGAGGCGGGATGTACCAGATCGGCGAGGTGTATGCGCGCTCCTGGAGGGTGGCGGGAACGTCCGGGCGCGGGGGCGTGCCATTGCGCAACGCCTCCCACGTGCTCCACCGGCAAGTGGGGATCTCCAAGACGCGGACATAATAGGTCGCCCGCTCTCCGGCCTCGATATCGGGATCCGACCAGAGCGTCTTAAGCTCCGCCGCCCCCCCGCCCTGGGGGGTGCACGTCGCGGGATCGACCGTTGCGCCGCTCACGGGGCAGCGATGGGTCTCGGGGTCCGGCTCGCCTTGGGCGCAGGCGACGTCATAGACGGCCTCGCCGTCCGAGGTGACCTTGACGACTTGCGCGCGCTCAAGCGGAGCTGTGTTCGCATCCCGCTGGGCCCACACGAGGAAAGTGGGCGATCCACTATCGCCGGCGTTCAAAAGGTCGCCGCCCATCGGTACGCCGTTCGCGTAGCTTTGCGCGGCAAGATCCGGGGCGTCGAGAATATCGCTTGGATAATCGAAAAAGCCGAAGAACCGCACGCGCATTCTCGGACCGGTGGTGGCGAACGTCTCCTTGCGGCGAAATGCATCGAAAATGGCGGCGCGCGTGTTCTCCTCGGCCCAGACGCCGGTCAGCCCGGCCGCGCTCCAACGCGAGAACCACTCGCGCGCATTATTGACGATTGGATTGTCGGGCTGGTCGTCCCAGCTCGGGCTGCCCGGAAACGGGGTCGACCCGCGTGCTGTGGTCGTTCCGTCGACGATGCCGACTTTCGACCAATAGTCCGCTTCCGAATACGCGCCGGCCACCACATGGCTGTCCGAGGCGGCGACCAAACCGAACTTGAAGGGGTCGAAGCCCTCCGCTTCTTGGAGCGCCAACCCATTCCGATACGCTTCGCGAACATAGCCCCCGTTGGTCTCCGACACGTCGTAGGATCCAAGAAGCCGGGTATATATTTCAAAATCCGCCCATTCATCGTTGGGCGACAGATCGGGATGGGTTTCCGAAGTCCCCTTCACCTGAGTGACTTCGACGAGCGGCTCGTTTCGAACCCTTTGCTCGGCGTAAGCAGCGTCCAAGGGATCGCCGTCATAGGTCTCAAGCCGGAACATCTGACCATTGGACACATTCGAGTTGTGCGGGATGGCGATTGCGTCGACCCCGTCTTCACGTTGGGCGTCCATCCAATCCCACAAATCTTCGGGATTGTCGGAGTCGAGGGTCGAGAAGACGCGGCTCGGCGCCTCCCCCCGGAAGAAG
Source organism: uncultured Hyphomonadaceae bacterium (assembly GCA_964472435.1). GTDB lineage: Bacteria > Pseudomonadota > Alphaproteobacteria > Caulobacterales > Hyphomonadaceae > CAYYNG01. The sequence goes on from CAYYNG010000066.1 coordinate 7,108, forward strand.
ACATTGCGATGGAGGTTGCCCCCGCCGAAGCCCGGATCTTCAATATCGGTTGTCACCGAGGTGTATTCATAGGCCGCAAAGGTGGTGAAGACCCCGGGCTCATTGTGCGCTTCGGCGGCCGCCACATTGTCGGCCCACGCCGCGCCAATGACGTCGAGGTCGTAGATCTCTTCGATCGGCGCCCCGTCGCGGACCGATTGTCCAACCGTTTGAAATGCGGCGAGGATCGCGTCGGGATCGGTGGAGAACATGGCTTGCGCCCGGGGCAGCTCCGATAGGGCCGTGCCCGGCGTGTCCATGGCCGGCAGAATGCCGAGATACTCCGCATGATCCGTCACAGCGTAGAAATCCAGCGGGCCGCCGGCGATCGTCATATCGAAGCCGGACGGGTGGCGAACGGGTTCGCCTTTCGCGAACCGATAGGCGTCGTCGGCTGTGGCGCGAACGTTGAAGATGTATGCGTCGAAACTGTTGCGCGTGTGGATATGAAGATCGCCGAAATAGACATTTCGGTCGGAATTATAGTCCGCCGCATGGGTTTCAGCGGCCAGCGGCGCGGCGGTCTCGGGCGATGGCTCCGGGGCTGCCGGCGCGGACGCCTCGTCGCTCGTTTGGCCGCAGGCCGCAAAGCAAAGGGCGCTGACCGCCGCCGTCAATGTCCGCGTCATAATCATCCTCCCGGTTTTTGTCATACGGTTTGACATGAATGAACGGCGATCGCCATGCCCCCGCGTCCGCGCCTCAGGCGATGAGGTCGTAGTCCTCAAGAACGACCTCGGCGACGGCCGCCTCGTAAGCGCGGGTGTGGCTCGACCAGTTCTGTGTGATGCGACCGTCTTCGTCCTTATACCAAGACTGGCAGCTGGGATCGGCCCAGACCGTCCCGGCGAGATCGGCCTGCAGCTGTTCGTTGAAGCGGGCCTGCGCCGCAACGCTGGGCGCCATCGCCCGGGCGCCGGCGTCGGCCAAGGAGCCGAGCGCTTTGACGACGTAGTCCACTTGGCGCTCGAGCATGAAGGTTTTCGATTTGTGACCCAGATTGGTGTTTGGCCCATATAGGTCGAAATGGTTCGGGAAGCCGGCC